>JAPPGB010000096.1 GCA_028821475.1 Spirochaetaceae bacterium | reverse complement strand
TGCGGCAGAGCGCGCCTCTCCTCGACTCTACACGAGAAGCTTATCGACGATGGCGCGCTGCGCGAGCACGGCAAGCTTCCGCCGGTGCTGCCGATCGTGATCTACAACGGGGGGCAGCGCTGGACGGCGGCCGAAGACGTGGCGGCGATGGTCGCTTTCGGCGGCGAGGCGTTGGCGGCGTATCAGCCATCGCTGCGGTACTGTCTGCTTGACGAAGGCGAGCGGGCGGAGACGATCTTCCACGCCGAAACTTGGTATCGGTGCTGATAGCGCTGGAGACCAACCGCAAGAGGGAGCAGGCGCCGGTGTTGTTGGCAGCACTGATCGAGCTGCTGCGGGAGTTGGGGACACGGAGTTGACGCGCGTGTTCCAGGAATGGGTGGAGCAGGTGCTGGTGCCGCGGCGGTTGCGCGGCACGTCGTTGGAGCCGTTGCCGAGATTGGAGGAGGTGCGGACGATGTTGGCAGAACAGGTGCACGAATGGACTGCGGAGTGGGTCGCGGAAGGTCGTGAGCAGGGCCTCAAGGAAGGTATCGAGCGGGGCATCGAGCGGGGCATCGAGCAAGGTATCGAGCAGGGTATCGAGAGAGGACGCACGGAAGAACGCGGGTTGCTGTGCCGCTTGGCGGCGAGGAAGTTCGATGCGGAAACAGCGTCGCAGCTGTCCACCCTGCTGGACCTCCTTTCTGATCCCGAGCGCTTGGCCCAGGTAGGCGACTGGATCATAGAATGCGAGACGGCAGCCGACTTGCTCGACCGCGTGCAGTATGCACATGAATAGGTAAACGCTTCGGTGACCGCCGTCACGAAGGGCCGACTTTGGGGGAGCACTATGGTGCTTCGTAGGCGCTATCTACGGTACGGCAGGCGGGCAACGCTCCGGGTTGGGGTTGGCTTACCCACGACGATCCTCGATCCTCGGCAACGGCGCGAAGAGATGGTGATCGGTCGGGTTGCCGGGCGCCGGTGGCGCGCCGTAAGCTCGGCGGCGATGAGGAGGCAGGTCTCGCATGGGTGATTTCGACGGCAAGGTGGCGCTGATCACGGGCGGCGGCACCGGCATCGGGCGCGCCACCGCGCTGCAGCTCGCGGCGCAGGGGGCGGCGGTGGCGGTCAACTACTCGCGCTCCCGGCGGGAGGCGGAGGACACCGCGGCGGAGATTCGCGCCGGCGGCGGGCGCGCGCTGGCGGTGCGTGCGGACGTCGCCGACGACGGGCAGGTGCTCGCCATGGTGGCGGCCACCGTGGCCGAGTTCGGGCGCCTGGACTTCCTGGTCAACAACGCCGGGCGCACGCGCGCGGTGCCGCCGCCCGACCTGGAAGGCGTCCGCGACGAGGACTTCGCGGAGCTGTTCGGCGTCAACTTCCAGGGTCCGTTCTACTGCTCGCGCGCCGCGATCCCGGAAATGAGACGCGGCGGCGGCGGCCACATCGTCAACGTCGGCTCCATTGCCGGGCTGACCGGCCTGGGCAGCTCGCTGATCTACTCCGCGAGCAAAGCGGCGGTGATGAACCTGACCCGCGGGATGGCGCACAGCCAGGCGCCGCAGGTGCAGGTCAACTGCGTGGTGCCCGGCTTGGTGGAGACGCGTTGGATCGCCACCGTCAGCGAGGAGCACGCCCGCAGCAACCGCGAGTCCACCCCGATGGGCCGCGCCGCCTCCGCGGACGACGTGGCCACCGCCATCGTCGGCCTGCTCAGGAGCACGTTCATCACCGGCGCCAGCCTGGTGGTGGACGGCGGCCGCACCATTTAGCGGCGATAGGGAGCGGGGACGGATGGGACACCTGGATGGCAAGGTCGCGCTGGTAACCGGAGCCGGCGGCCAGAACGGCATCGGACGGGCGATTGCCCGGCGGCTGGCCGAAGATGGCGCCGACGTCGCCGTGAACGACCTGGTGGCGAAGCCGCGTCAGGGCGCCGATTGGCTTGGCCTGCCGGCCGTCGTTGCGGAGATCGAGGCACTGGGCCGGCGGTCGTTGGCGATCGCCGCCGACGTGGCGGACGCGGCGCAGGTGGACGCCATGGTCCACCGCGTGGTCGACGAACTCGGCGGGCTCGACATCATGGTCACCAATGCCGGCACGCCCGCCGGCCGCGACCGGGTGCCGATCGTCGATCTCGAACAGGAGCACTGGGATCGAGTGCTGCGGGTCAACGCCACCGGCACGTTCCTGTGCTGCCGGGCGGCCGCACGAGCCATGATCGCCGCCCGGCGCGGCGGTCGCATCATCACCATGTCGTCAGTGACGGGCAAGAGGGGCGTTGCCAGGTTTGGCGCCTACGCATCGTCCAAATTCGCCGTCATCGGCCTCACCCAGGTACTTGCACACGAGCTCGGCGCGCACGGCATTACCGTCAACGCGCTGTGTCCCGGCACCATCGATACCGAGCGCTTTCACGACATTGCGGAGGCGACCCGCGCCGAGGGTACCAGTCGCGAACAGCAGCACCGGCGCATCCTTGCCGGCGCCGTCCGGGCGACGCCGCTCGGGCGCGTGGGCACCGCCACCGATGTCGCCCGTGCCGCCGCCTTTCTCGCCGGGCCCGACAGCGAGTTCATGACCGGTCTCGCGGTTCCGGTGGCCGGCGGCATGTACATGCAGTAGTGCGGCGCACGGCGGCGGGATAGGGCGCCTGCGCGGCGCGGGGGCGCCGGGGCGCAGGCAGCGGGTTGGCTTGCCGGTGCTTGTGTGGCACAGTGGCCGCGCCATGAAGACCCGAGCCGCGGTATTGACCGCCTACAATGAGCCACTCGTCATCGACGAGGTGGAGTTGCCCGATGTCGGACCCGACGACGTTGCCGTGCAGCTGATTTCCAGTGGCGTGTGCCATTCCCAGCTCCATGAACTGAACGGATCGCTCGGTGAACCGCTGCCGATGGTGCTCGGCCACGAGGGCACCGGCGTGGTCATGGCGGTGGGCGCGAACGTGACCCACGTCAAGGAAGGCGACCACGCCATCGTCACCTGGGTACGGCGGCACCCGGACCTGACCATGCAGGAGCGCGGCCCGCTCGGCGCGACGTACCGGGGGACGCAGTTGTTCGCCCAGCATGGCGTGCACACCTGGAGTGAGCACGTTGTCACCGAGGGTGAGCATGTCGTCGGGATCGCCGCCGATGCCCCCACCGACATCAGCTGCATCATCGGCTGCGCGGTGTTGACCGGCGCCGGCGCGGTCCAACGCACCGCCAGCGTGCGGCCCGGCGACTCGGTGGCGGTTATCGGCACCGGCGGCGTGGGGCTGTCGGCCGTCTGGATGGCGTCGATGCTGCACGCCCACCCGGTCATCGCCGTCGACCTGCGCGACGACAAGCTGGACACGGCGCGCCAGTTCGGCGCTACCCACCTGATCAACGCCAAGCGGGAAGATCCGGTGAAGGCCATTCGGGAGCTCACCGGCGGCGGCGTGGACTACGCATTCGACACCATCGGTGTGCGGGCGACCACCGAGCAGATCCTGCAGGCGACGCGGCCGGGATGGGTGGGTCCCTCCAGCCAGGGCGGCACGGCCGTTCTGGTTGGCGTCCCGGCCGAGCGCGAAATGACGCTCAACCCGATGTTGGTCATGCCGTTCCAGCGCACCTACACCGGCAGCCACGGAGCCAGCGATGTCGACTGCGACTTCCCGATGTTCCTGCGGCTCTACGCGGACGGCAAGTTTCCGCTCGACAAGCTGGTGACCGACCGCTACCGCCTGGAGCAGATCAACGATGCCTGCGACGCCCTGCTTGCCGGGGAAGTGATGGGCCGGGCGATTCTCGAGTATTAGCGTAGCGCTAGCGCCCCGAAATCGCCGCCTGCGGCGACGCTTCCGGCCCAACCGGCCTGCCTAGGGAGGCTGTCGGAATCCGACAGCCTCCTAGGCGCCGCCGAGCAGGCGCTGCGGGACCTGGAACACGGCGATCAGGTAGTACAGGGAGATGCCCACCATGGCGGCGCCGGCGATGCGGTTGATCGGCGACTTGTGGCGGGTCAGGAAGCGGATGATGTTCCTGCCGAAGGCGGCGCCGGCCACCGCCAGCACCAGCAGCGGGGTGCCGATACCGAGCGCGAAGATTACCGAGTTGAGCACGTTGAGGCCGAAGTCGCCGACCGACAGCGCCAGTTGCTTGGAGAAGAAGGCGCCGATGAAGCCGGGGTTGCACGGCAGGATGATGAACGCGAAGAAGGCGCCGTAGCCGAACGCGGCGGCCAGCGGGCGGCTGGTGCTCGGCGCTCGCACCACCGGAAACAGGCGGCTGAAGTCGGTATCGAGCAGCAGCAGCACGCCGATCACCGCCAGCAGCGCGAACGCGATCGGCGAGGCGATGCCGGCCACGCCGGTCAGCGACAGCTCCAGCAGGGTCGAGAACACCAGTCCGATCGCCACCATGCAGGCGACCACGCCGGCCACCACCGCCAGCCCGAGCAGCAACGGCGGGCGGCTGTCCCCTTCCTGCCGCTGGTTGGACAGGAAGGCGATGAAGCCGGGGTACAGCGGCAGCACGCACACCGCGGTCAGCGGCGTGGCGAGTCCCAGCACGTAGCTGGCGGCAAGATTCGCGAACATCGCAGCCGCCGAGCTATCAGGTGGCCGGCGCCGCGCAGGCGGCGACCTGCTCCTGGAGGAAGTTGGCCCGTTTCACGCCGCGCTTCAGCATCTCCCGGACGTTCTGGTCGGGGCAGATCAGCACCATCGGGGCCGACGGCGCGTTCAGAAAGCCGACGCCGAACTCCTCCTTGAGGGCCAGGATCAACTCCACCGGGGCGACCGCGTAGCGCCAGTCGAAGCCGTGGCGCGCAATGTGGGCGGCGACCTTGTCGCGGTCTTCGTTGGGGTCGGTGTTGAGGGCGATCGACACCACCTCGTCACCGACCTCCTCATGCAGGGCGCGCACCTGCTTCTGCTGGTTGGTGCAGATCGGGCACCACACCGCGAAGCTCTCCAGCAGTACCGGGGTGCCGGCGAACTCGGCGAGCGTGAACGTCTCGCCGCTGGCGACGTCGGTCAGCTCGGTCGCCAGCCAAGCGACGGCCGGTTCCGGCTCGGCTGATTCCTCGTCGGTCGCCGACGCGGTCGCAGCCAGTCCCAGGAGCAGGACCGGGATCAGGAGACGAGCAACAGTGGATCGCATTTCACATTACCTCGTGCCGGCTTGACTACCCGGCGGCGCGTTTTCTTACAGGTTGTCCCGCACTGTGCCGATCAGATCCGGCGCGCGCACCACCCGATGGCACGGGTGAGGAACGCGCGGTAGGAGGGGTGGGTCCAGGCCTGGTGGTCGTGGCCCGCCTGGTAGCACACCACGCGCCGGCCGCCGGGCTCGCGCGCCCACGCCAGCGCGCGCATGCTGTGCGGATGGCTGGTGCGGAGCAGGACGTGGCTGTCGGCGGTCGGTCCGCCCATGCGGTAGATCTCGTCGTTCATCCGCCAGTCCGCGAGGCCGGCGGTGATCGGATGGTCCGGGTCGGCGATCTCGGTGGTGATCGGCTCGGGCGGGTCCACCGAGTGGGTGAGATTCGGCAGATCGGTCCAGCGGCGCCAGAACGGCGAGAACGGGAACGCCAGGATGGAGTGGTGCAGCACCACCACGCCCTGGCCTGTGCCGATCTGCTCCAGCGCCTCCAGCCGTTCGCCGCGCGGCCCTTCCAGCAGCATGGTGAAGAACAGCACCACGTCGTAGCCGTCGCGCTCCTCGCGCGGCGCCAGGGCGAAGTCGTCCATGTGCTGGATATACGCGTCGACGCCGTCGAGCGAGCGGAACATGCGGTGAAAGTCCACCACCTCGTAGAAGTGCCCACCGGTCACCACGGCGGTGCGAATCGCGGTATCGGACGCGCTGCCCATGCGATCACGGTACCAGAGTGAGGCCGACCCGTCGCGGCACACCGGAAGCCGTGCCGCCGCAAGGGATGCTCCAGCCGGCGCTAACCGGCGAACACGGCGGCGGGGCGGCCGCGGGTGTCGGTGCGGTAGCGGAACAGGCCGCCGGCGAGCGGTTGCGCGGCAAGCGCGGCGATCGGCTCCTGGTAGCGGGCGGTGGTGATGTACAGGTCGTCCATGGCCGGTCCGGCGAACGCGCACGAGGTGGTGAGGTTGGCCGGTACGGCGATGGTCTGCAGCAGGGCACCGCTGTCCGGATGCCAGCGGGTGACGCGGGCGCCGCCCCAGTGCGCCACCCACAGCGAGCCGTCCACGGAGACGGTCATGCCGTCGGGCACGCCGGTGCCCTCGGGGAGGGTCACAAGCGGACGCGGGTTGGCTATGGCGCCGCTGGCAGCGTCGTAGGCGTAGGCGGTGACCTGGCGGGTGAGCGAGTCGATGTAGTACATGGTGCGCCCGTCGGGGCTCCAGTCCATGCCGTTCGTGTTGTCGACACCGCGCAGCCGGTGGGTGACGGTGAGGTCGGGATCCAGGCTGTACAGGTCGCCGAGCAGGTCGGTGGTGCGGTCCACGGCGATGGAGCCGAACCAGAAGCGCCCCGCCGGATCCACCTTGCCGTCGTTGAAGTGGGTCTCGGGGCGGTCGGCCTCGATGGCGGACACGCGCGTCTTCGCGCCGCTGTCGGGATCGAGGTGATAGATACCGCTTGCGGTGGCGGCCAGCAGCCCGCCGCTCTGGCGCGGCACCACGCAGCCAACGAGCTCGCCCACCTCCACGCTGCCGGTGATCCCGGAGATGGGCCGGTAGCTGTGCACCACGCCGGCGAACAGGTCCACCCAGTACAGGATGCCGCTCGCCGCGTCCCACACCGGCCCCTCGCCCAGCTCCGCCCGCGCATTCAGTACCGGCATCGCTACCGAGTCGGCGTCCGCCGGTCCATCCGGTGCCGGCGCAATTGCGGCCGCTGCGGCGGGCGCCGCGTCGGTCTTCCCGGCAGCGGTGTCGGCGGCGGCCGTATCTGCCGCGGCCACAGGGTTGGCGGAAGCGGCGGGTTGCGGCGCTTGCGCCCGCGGAAGCGCAGCGTCCTGCGCGGCCGTCGCGGCGTCCGACGCCTCCTCCCGCGAGAAGGCCGCCTGCGCGCGTTCGAGGCCCTCCTCGGCCAGCCACTGCCGCCACCGCTGCCGCTCCGTGTGCTCGCCGTTGTTGCCGTTGAAGCGGCGCGCGAGCAGTTCGCCGTCCGGCTCGAACAGGCGCGCCACGCGCCGTTCGCCCTGCTGGCGCGCCGCGCGGATCACGCGCTGCATGCTCTCTACGGCGTAGGACTCGCGCTTGGGCAGCCAGGCGCGCGTGTAGAAGAAGCTCGCGAAAATGCGCAGGTCGCCGCTGTAGTTGCCGGAGGTGGTGTGCAGCAGCGACGAGTGGATCACCACCGTGTCGCCGGCCGCCATCGGCACCACCTGCTCGCCCTTCTGCGCTCGCGTCGAGCCACCCTCGCCGACCACGCGGCTGCCGCGGTGCGAGCCGGGGATCACCCGCAGTTCCCCGTACTGCTGCCCCTCCTGCAGGTAAGTGAGCACGTTCACGGCGTTGGGCGGCAGGTAGTCGTCTGTCCACCCGGTCAGCGCCCACATGTCGCGATGCCAGGCGTGCACGCGGCGCGCCTCGTGCTCGCTGACCGGCGGCGTGATGGCGATCTGCAGGCTGTCGAAGCCCACGGTGGGGCCCATCAGCCCCTCCAGGAAGTCGAGCATCGCCGGCGCCACCAGTGAGGGGACGAACAGGCCGGGATACTCCTGCAGCAGGCCGCGCAACACGGCACGCGGCTGGCCGACGCCGCGGCCGTGCTGCCCCTGGCCCAGTTGGCGCCGGTAGTGATCCATGAACACCGGCCGCCAGCGCTCGATCCAGTCGGCATTGAATCCGCGGAACACGGTGTAGCCGTTGCGCTCGAACTCCCCGACCCGCTGCGCCAGCGCCATGGCACTCACCGTACTGTGCATCCCGTTGCCTCGTTGCGGTCGCAGCCGGCCCCGCGCGCCGCCGGAACCGGAGTGCCCGGTACCCGGTAGTCGCCGCTACCGGCAGACCGTGGCGAAACACCGGCTGCATGCGGGCGGCGCTGCATCCGGTCCGGCTGCGTGGTTTCTCGCTCACCTGTGCCGAGATCCGCTCGGTGGCCGCGCCGTGCCGGGCGAGCGCAGCGCTGCTCTCGGTGCGACGCCGGGTTCCACGACCGGGCGCTATCCATTGTCGCCGCCCGTTGCTTTGCCCGCCGCCGCCGGCAGCGCTGCCTCGACCGCGCGCGCCAGGGCGGGCAGCAACTCGGTCACGTCGCCCTCCAGGCGCAGGTCGGCGTAGCCGTCGTGGCCGGTAGGTCCGCGGTTGACGATGGCGTAGAAGGCGCCGGACCCGGCTCCCGCCAGCGGCACGTCGGCGGCGGGCTGTACCTCCAGGGTGGAGCCGGCCGCCAGCACCAGGTCGGCGCGGCGCGCGGCGCGAAACGCCCGCTGCAGCTCCGCCTGCGGCATCGGCTGGCCGAACGACACGGTGGCGGTCTTCAAGATCCCGCCGCATGCCCGGCAGCGCGGGCAGTCGCCGGTCGCGGCGAATTCCTCAAGGGCGGACTCCGGGTCGCTGCGGGCGCCGCACGACAGGCACTCCACCGCACGGTTGGTGCCGTGCAGCTCGACGATCCGCTCGGGGTCGTGCCCGGCATCCTGGTGCAGGCCGTCCACGTTCTGGGTCACCAGGGTGTCCAGCCTGCCGAGCCGCTCCAGCGCCACGAGCGCCCGATGCGCGGCGTTGGGCCGCGCCTGCGAAAACTCGCGGTTTCCCGCCGCCTTGTAACGCCAATGCTCGCGGCGCGCCTCCGCCGAGGCCACGAAGTCCTGGAACATTACCGGCCGGCGCTGCTTCCAGATCCCCCGCGGTCCGCGGAAGTCGGGAATCCCGGAGGCGGTCGACATGCCCGCCCCGGTGAACACCAGCACCCGTTGCGCCGCCGCCACCGCGTTCGCCAGTTCGTGTATCGGCTCCACTTCCGCCGCCATCGTTCGCGCCCGTGCATCTTGCCGGATTGCCGACCGGTCTGCAAAGCAGGTCGGACTTGGTGTAGTCCTGTATGGTGTCTGGCACACTCGCCACTGCGCGTGGTGCCGCTACCCGCTCCCGCCCCCACCGAGGTGGCCGCGGGACGGCTCGCCGCACGCCGGGGCCATGCTCGCATGCGGCGTTTCGCCGCCGACGGCAGCTGTTCAGCCGGGACGCCGAACTTGGCACTCTCGTGACTCTCGTGCAGGCGCGATTTACGCGGACCGCGCATCCGGGCGACAATCGCGATGGCATGGACAGCGGGAGGCAGGCGGACCTGCCGGGAGAGTTCGTGAGGCGCGTGGTGGTGTCGACGATCTGCCGCGGCAGCCGTCCGGGGGAGCCGTCGGGGCACCTGTACGTGGTCGACCCCGAGCGCGGCGTGCTGGGTTCCCGCGAGGTGCCGCCGGCGCCGTACCTGGAGCGGGAGCCCAACCCGCGCGGCGGCATCCGCGGCGGCCGCGGGCTGGCCGCGGACGGCGACACGCTGCTGGTCGCCAACGGCGCGGAGGTGCTGCGCTACGATTGTGCGTGGCGCCCGCTCGCCACGATCAGCCATCCCTGGTGCGGGAACGTGCACGACATCGCCGTCCACGACGGGCGCCTGTGGGTGTGCTCGACCGCCAACGACGCCCTGGCGGTGTTCGACCCGGGCGGGCGGCTGACCGACCTCGTCGACCTGCGCCCGGCCGCCCTGCTTGACGGCGTCGGCGCCGGCGCACGCTTCTCCGCTGCCATCGACTACCGCGATCCGGCCGGCTACGAGGCGGCCGACAGCAACCTGCTGCACGCCAACGGCATCGGCTTCGACGCGAGCGGCGTGCCGCTGGTATCGCTCGGACGCACTGAATCGGAGGACGGCGGGGTGCACGGGTTGATCGTGCGCGCCGACGGCCGGGCTGACCCGCTCCCGGTCGCCGACGACGTCATCGTGCCGACTCACAACGTCGCGCCGCTTCCGGACGGCACCGTGCTGTCGCTCGACTCCGGCGCCGGCGAACTGCTCGTGCTCCGCGCCGACGGCACGGTGGCCCGTTCCCTGTCGCTGGCGCCGCCTGCCCCGCACGGGTTCCTGCGCGGCCTGTGCCCGGCCGGCGGCAAACGGGTACTGGTCGGCGAGCGCAACCGGCTCCTGGTCGTCGATCTGGCCGCCGCCCGAACCACCGGATCGGTCACATTGGGGGAGTCGCCGAGCGAGTCGGTGTACGCGATCGCCCCTCTGCCGGAGGACTTCAAGCCACTGCCGCCCCGTCTCCCTTCCCCGTGACCGGCGCGCCGACGGCACGGTGGCCCGTTCCCTGCCGCTGGCGCCGCCTGCCGCGCGTGGCTGTGCGGGTTGTGTCCGGCAGGCTTCGAGTCCCTGCTGCCGCGCCTGCCGGCGAAATGACTGACGGACGCATGGACCAGAGCCCTTTCCGAGCTCCCGAGGCTCGCACACCGGCAGCGTCAGTTCGGCAGCGGCCGGCCCGGAACCAATTCGCGCAGGAATCGGTCGACCGGCAGGCAGCGCACGCCGTCGCGCTCCAGGGCGTCGCCACCGCGGTAGAGCACCAACGCCGTGGCTTCCGGGTAGTCCTGGTGAAACGCCCGGATGCCGCGCAGATCGGAGGGCCGCAGCGAGCGACCGTTCTTGACCTCGACGGCCCAGAACCCGCGCCGAACAGGAAGCAGCTCTCCGCCGGATCATCGAAGAATCTCGGCGCAGTTGCCATATTGGGCCGCAATATCTCAACAGCCCTGCCATATGCTGTCCGTAGTTGCTGCGAGTGCGGTTGTAGAGGTTGGCCCGGCCCCCTCCGCGCCCGTGCTGACACGGCTGCCAGCGCGCTTGCAGCGCCTGCGGGCGTAGCGTATGCTGGCCTGAAGTGACGCGGAGCGCGTCACATATTTTATTCACTCACCACAAGGGAGGATCGATAATGAAGATTCGTACGCCCCTCGCGCTGGCCTCGGTGCTGCTGCTCGTGAGCGTCGGCGCGTTCGCATCCGGCGACTCGGACGAGGCGTCCTCGGACGAGCCGGTACCGTTGATTCTGTCCGCCTGGGGCGGCCAGGAGGTGGCCGACTTCTACGCCGCCAGCGCGGCCGAGTTCTCGCGCCTCAGCGAGGGCCGGGTGGACGCCACCTTCCGCCACATCACGGCCGACTACAACCAGAAGGTGCAGGCGATGATCGCCGCCGGCGACGCGCCCGACGTGTTCCTGCTCGGCTCCAGCCACGCGCCGCTGTGGTGGCGCAAGGGCCTGCTGCTGGAGGTCACCGAGGCCGTGCACGAGCACGGACTGCTCGACGACAGCAAGTGGTACTCGTCGCTGTTCTCGTCGTCGCGCGACGGCGACACCTTCTTCGGCCTGCCGGACGCCATGAACGTGTTCCTGCTGATCTACAACAAGACCGCGTTCGACAAGTACGGCGTCGCGCATCCCACCGACGACTGGACCTGGGACGACGTCAAGGCGGCCGCCATGCAGCTCACCGTCGACGAGAACGGCGACGGCGTGAACGACCTGTGGGGCTTCAACATCTGGCACGCGTGGTCGATGTGGTACCAGGTGTTCCTGTGGTCGTGGGGCGCCGAGTGGTCGATCGACGAGCACGAGGCCAACACCCTGCCGTGGCTGGCGGGCAAGGACTGGCGGCAGGGCCAGATGGTCGACTCGGGCGCCGCAGCGGCGCTGCGCTGGCTGCAGGACGGCATCTACAAGGACGAGTTCATTCGCCCGCGCGTCGGCGCCACGGTCGCCGGCGAGGCGTTCCAGCAGGGGCTCGTGGCGATGGACATCGTCGGCACGTGGTACCTGGAGACCACCATCCTGGTGGAGGACTTCGAGTGGGACATCGCGCCGATTCCGCGCGTCGGCAAGGGCGACCCGCACACCACCCAGATGACGGTGTCGCCGTGGGTGGTCAATGCGCGCACCAAGTACCCGCTGGCCGGGCGCGAGCTGGCGGCGTTCATGTGCTGCAACACCTTCGTGATGGAGACGATGCGCCGCGATACCCCGCTGTCGAAGGAGGTTTCCTTCTCGGACGCCTACCTGAAGATCCCCGGTGCTCCGCCGAGCTACCGGCTGCGCGTCGACATCATCGACATGATCGAACACCCGCGCTACTGGAACCGCCAGAATCCCAATGCCGGCGAGATAGAGCAGGCGCTCAACACCGAGATGGAGAAGCTGCTCATCAACGCGCAGTCGCCCGAGGATACGGCGGCCAACGTCGACAAAGAGGTGGCTCGCCTGATCGCCAAGGGCTGGGAATAACGCCCAGCACCGCGTAAACTGAAGCAGGTGCCCGGATCCCCGAGAGGCGGGTCCGGGCACCGCCGCATTTCGATGAAAGGCTCGACCAAGAAGAAGATCGAGGGCTACCTCTTCATCTTCCCGTGGATCATCGGGTTGTCGGTGTTCGTGCTCTACCCGGCCGGATACGGCCTGGTGCTGGGCTTCTTCAAGTTCGACATCTTCAACCCGCCGAAGTGGGTCGGCCTGCGCCACTTCGTGGAGATGTTCACCGAGGATCCCAACTTCCCCACGTCGCTGTCGGTGACCCTGCGTTACATCCTGTTCTCGGTGAGCCTGCGGGTCGGCGCGGCGTTCTTCCTCGCCCTGCTGCTCAACCAGAAGGTGAAGGCGTTGGGGCTGTGGCGCACGCTGTTCTATACGCCCTCGATCGTGGCCGGCTACGCGCTGGCGCTGCTGTGGAACCGGATGATGGACCCGCAATACGGGCTGGTGAACGTGGTGCTGCGCTTCTTCGGCGGCCCCACGCCCAACTGGTTCGGCTCCGAGCCGCTGGCGTTCGCCACCATCACGGTGATGTCGGTGTGGTCGGTAGGACCGCTGGTGGTGATCTTCCTGGCCGGGCTGCAGGGCATTCCGCAGGAGTTGTACGAGCAGGCGGAGATCGACGGCGCCAAGATGCGCCACCGGCTGATCGCGGTCACCATACCGATGATCTCGCCGGTGCTGCTGTTCAACCTGGTGATCGGCTGCATTCACGCCACCCAGCTCTTCGTCGAGCCGCTGGTGATGACCAACGGCGGCCCCAACAACGCCACCCTCACGCTGCTCCTGTACCTGTACCGCAATGCCTTTTCCTACCTGAAGATGGGCTACGCGGCGGCGATCGCCCTGATCATGTTCCTGCTGACCCTGGGTCTGACCGTGTTCCTGTTCCGCTGGTCGCGGCGTTGGGTGTACTACGCGGGGTCCGGGTGATGATGACGCCGGCGGAGTTGTTGCGATGAGTTCGGGGGTGCTGGCCGCGGCGGTGCGCGGCAAGCCGATCGGGCTGCGCATGCGCAAGGCGGCGTGGCGGGTAATCGTGTACCTGTTGCTGCTGCTCCTGGTGGCGGTCGCCCTGCTGCCGCTGCTGTGGATGGTGTCCACGTCGCTCAAGCCCGGTTACCTGGAGGCGTACGGCCTGTCGCTGCTGCCCTCCAAGGTGACCTGGTCCAACTACCCCGACACCTGGAACCGGGTGCCGTTCCCGGGGCCGATGGCCAACACCATCTTCATCACCGCGCTGGCGCTGTTCGGGTCGCTGGTGTCCGCCTCCATCACCGGGTTCGCGTTCGCCCGGCTGCGCTTCCCGGGCCGCGACGTGTGGTTCGCCGTCCTGATCATGACCATGCTGATTCCGCCGGCGATCATGATCATCCCGCAGTACCTGCTGTTCAACTGGCTGCGCTGGATCGACTCCTACAAGCCGCTGATCGTGCCGTGGTTCTTCGGCGGCGGGGCGTTCCGGATCTTTCTGTTCCGGCAGTTCATCAAGTCGATACCGGAGGAGCTGGACCAGGCCGCGGAGATCGACGGCTGTTCCACGTTCCGCATCTTCGCTCAGATAATCGTGCCGCTGATGATGCCGGCCGTGGCCACCGTGGCCGTGCTCGGCTTCATGGACTTCTGGAACGACTTCTTCGCGCCGTTCATCTACCTGAACAACGTCGACAAGGACACCATCGTGCTGCGCCTGTTCCGGATCTGGAGCGACCATGAGGGCTATATGCGCGAGGAGCTGCACACCGTGATGGCCGGCAACGTGCTGGTCACCCTGCCCGCGTTCATCATCTTCTTCATCGCCCAGAAACGCTTCATCCAGGGCATCGTCACCACCGGCATCAAGGGTTGACGCCTCCCGGGTGGGTCTAATCGCGCAATTCGCGCGAAATCTGCCAACGTAACCGCACAATTCGCGCGAATTGTGCTGGTATGACCACCGAATTCGCGCTACTGGCCGTCCCGGGGATCGCCGGCGCGGTCGAATCGTTCAGGCCGGTAGTGTTCGAGGATGTCGACGCGGGCGCCGTCGAGTATCTCCATCGCCGCCAGCTCGCCGACCAGCGGGGCGAGCGTGATGCCGCTGTGCATCAGCGCGACGTACAGGTTGGGGACGGCGCGAGTGTAGCCGAGCACCGGCAGGCCGTCGACCGGCATGGGGCGGTAGCCGACTGGTACCGGTATGGGCGTGGCCGATGCGAGTTCCGGCAGGTACACTGATGCCCGCGCCAGTATCCGGGCGGCATGCTCCGGCGAGTCGTCGCGTGCCAGGCTCTCCTGGCTGCCCTCGCCGAGGAGCACGACACCGTCGGTGCCCTGCCGGAGGTGGACGCGCCGGCCTCCGTGGCGAGGCGGCGGTGCATACAGCGCGGCAACGCTGCGCAGCACCGGCGGCAGGGGTTCCGTGCGGACGACCACGCCGGGACTCTCCTCCTGCGGGACGTGTACGCCCGCCATCGCCGCCAACCCGGTCGTGGTCACGCCGGCCGCCAGCACCACTGCGTCGCACGCCACCTCGTCGCACGCCACCTCGGCGCGTGCCACCTTGGCGGGTGTCACCTTGGCGGGTGCCACCGAGGTGCCCGGCGCCGAGGCGTCCGCTGAGCCGCCCGCGCCCGAGCCGCCCGGCAACGCGGCGTCCGGCATCGCGGCGCCGGCAAGCTGCACCGCGGTCACCTGCCCGGCGTGCATGGCCAGGCCGGCGACCGGGCTTCCGAACATGAGGCGGCCGCCGAGTTGTTGCACGCGCTTGGCGCAGGTCTGTGCGGCGAGCGTGCCCTGCACGTGGCCGTCGTTGTCACTGTACGCGGCCGCCTTCACTGTTCCGGGTCTGAGGCCGGGCTCAAGGCGCAGCATCGCCGCCTGGTCGATCATCCGCGCGACGTAGCCCCAGGACTGCAGCTTCGTGACCTTGCGCGCCAGCGCCTCGGCGTCCCCGTCGGTGGCCGCCCAGGTGAGCTGGCCGCCCCAGCGCAGGCCGATGTCGGCGTCCAGCAGCCGCGCGAAGCGGTCCCAGGTGTCGAGGGCGCGCCGGTTCAGCGCGCCGTAATGGCGCGGCTCCTTGCCGAAACTGTTGATCCAGGCGAACGAGTGGCTGGTGGCGCCCATGCCCGGCTCGCCGGCGTCGATCAGCGTCACCGCCGCCCCGCGGCGAGCAAGGTGGAACGCGATTGCCCCTCCGACGATTCCTGCACCCACGACCGCTACGTTCATTTGCTGCCCCCCCTTCGGATTCACGCTTCAGTCTATCCAATAACGGCCCTGGTCGGCGTTCAACCCGGAGATTCCCAGTCGCGGAGGATGGCGTGGGCGGCGTTGTGGCCGGGAGCGCCGGTGACCTCGCCGCCGGGGTGGGTGCCGGCGCCGCACAGGTAGAGGCCGGGGACCGGGGTGCGGTAGCCGGACAGCATGCGGTTGGGGCGGCCAGCGAGCATCTGCGCGGAGGTCATGTCGAGGTGGCGGATGTTGCCGTCGGTCAGGGCCACGCGCTGCTCCAGCTCCTGCGGGGTGAACAGCATCCAGTCGCGCACCGATTCCCGGAACCCCGGAGCGTACTCGCCGATCACGTCGATAATCCGCTCGCCGGTCTGCTTGCGCAGCTCGTCCCAGCTCCCGTGCCGCGGCCGCACCGGCGCGTACAGCACCCACACCGACATCACGTGCTTGCCGGGCGGCGCCAGCGACCGGTCGAGCACGGAGGGGATCTGGATGTGCATCACCGGGGCGGACGAGGGGCGGCCGGCGCGGGCGTCGTCGCCGCTGCGCAGGAAGTAGTCCACCGAAGGACAGATGCGCACCTGCACCAGCAGCTTCTCGTCGTAGCGGTCGCCGAGGTGGCCGCGGAAGTCGGGCAGCGCGTCGAGGGCGGCGTGGAATTTCAGGTAGGAGACCTCGCTCTTGAGCCGGCTCACCCCGGCCGCCAGCTCCGTCGGCAACTCGCCGGCGCCGATCAGCCCCAGGAAGGTGCGCTTGGGATCGGCGCCGCTGACCACCGTGTCGCACTCGATTCGCTGGCCGTCCTGCAGTTGTACGCCAACCGCGCGGCCGTCGCGCAGCAGGATGCGCGCCACCGGCGTGCCGGTGCGGATTTCGGCGCCCGCGGCCCGCGCCGAGCGCGCCATGGCCTGAGTGATGGCGCCCATGCCGCCGTGCGGGATGCCGAGGTCGGCCGGATCGGTGGACAGGTCGCAGTCGAAGTAGGCCAGCGCCAGGATCGAGCCGGGGGCGCGCGGATCGCAGGCGTCCTGGGCATCGATGAACGCCGCCCGCACCTCCGGCGACGTGAAGTGCTCCTGCACCAGGTCGAGCACGTTGCCGGTCAGCATCCGTTCCCACACCGCCTCGTCGGCGCTGCCCCGCACCTGCGCGCTGACCTCGGCGAGGGTGGGGGGATCGGTCAGGAAGGAGCGGTACAGGATGGCGGCGGCGCGGTCCATGAACGCCCGGTAGCGGCGGTACCCTTCGACGTCGGCGGGCGCCAGCCGCGCGACCTCCGCCTCGCTGTCGGAGGCGTGGTGCCAGCGCAGCAGGTAGTTGCCGCCCGGGAACGGCTGGAAGCGGTAGGGGTCGACCGGGTGGATGGCGAAGCCGTGGTCCCTGAGCTGCAGATCGTCGATCACCTTGCGCTGCAGCAGGTGGCAAATGTAGGAGCAGGAGGAGACCCGGAAACCCGGGAACAGCTCCTCGGTGATGCACGCTCCGCCGACGAAGCCGCGCCGCTCCAGCACCAGCACGTCGGCACCGGCGCGCGCCAGGTAGGCGGCGGCCACCAGGCCGTTGTGCCCGCCCCCCACCACGACCACCGAACGAGGCATTGCAGGGCTACTCCCGCGGTCCGCCGCCGGTCCGGGGGGCCGCGCGCGCTCCCGGCGCCGGCGCTTCCAACGTCGCGCCGGGAACAAGGCCATTAATGGTACGGCCGGTCTGACTCATCGTGGTGCCGCGATTATATTGAAAGGCCTCCGATGAACTCCACCTCTCTCACCGAGTCGGCCTCGGCCAGCATGCGGAAGCATCGGGTGCGGGTGCGCTTCTACCAGGAGCTGGGCGACTTCCTGGCGCCGCACCGGCGCGGGCGGGAGTTCGCGGTGACCGTGAACGACGGCACCACGACCAAGGCGCTGGTCGAGCACTGCGGCGTGCCGCACGGCGAGGTGGACCTGTTGCTGGTGGACGGCGAGTCGGTCGACTTCGCCCACAAGCTGCGCGACGGCCAGCGGGTCAGCGTCTACCCGGTGTTCGAAAGCTTCGACATCTCGGCGCTCACCCGGGTGCGGCCGGCGCCGCTGCGCGCGGTGCGCTTCCTGGTCGACGCCAACCTGGCCAAGCTGGCCTCCCTGCTACGCATGTGTGGCCTGGACGCCACCGACGCGAGCATGTTGCGTCGAACGGCGTGCGGCGCCGCTGCGCGCGAGCCGGTCGGGCAAGCGGCTGTCCGAGCCGTCGAGGCAAGCGCTGGAGGCGCGGACGTCCTTGACCGGGCAAGGTGCACCGACCGTGAGAACAACCGCGCTGACGCGCCGGCACGGCCTGGCGAGATTGGCGATGCCGAACGAGACGGGCGCGGTGACCAGGCCGATCCGCACCTCGGCGCGGAACACGAGGACGCCCGCCTGGTGGCGGCTGCGCGGCGCGAGCAGCGCATCATCCTGACCCGCGACCGCCGCCTGCTGGAGCGCAAGGCGGTGACCCACGGCTGCTTCGTGCGATCCCGGGACCCGGAGCAACAGTTGCTGTTCGTGCTGCGCCGCTTCGATCTGGGCGCCGCCGTGCGGCCGTTCTCCCGCTGCATGCGCTGCAACGAGCCGCTCGAGCCGGTGGCCAAGGCCGACGTCCTGCACCTCCTGCCGCCGATGGTGCGCGTCGAACAGCAATCGTTCTCCCGCTGTCCCCGCTGCGCGCGCCTGTACTGGCCCGGCAGCCACTGGCAGCGCATGCGCCGCCTCCTCGACACCCTGCTCGCCGCCGCCCACCGCCCAGCCGATTCGATCAGGGTGTCCTTTGGTACATCCAGCGCGGGGCGGATCGGTCGATCACTTGATGGATCAACGGACCCGCGTTAGGTTGAGACGTGCAAAATGAGAGCAGCGCAGTGGGGCGTGCAGTAGTCGTATGCGCTACGAGGGTAGTAGAAAGCACCGAGAGCCGTGGCAGCCCGGACGCCGCGGAACGCTTTGCCCGAGCCATCTCGATCAATCGATTGCGCAGCAGCTCCTTGAGGAGAGCGAACTGGTGGGTAACAAACGCTACGCGGTATACGAGGGCATAGCGTACTGTGCGCAACAGGATGGCAACGACCGATGGCACGGCTATCCGGTCGGCTGGGTCGAGGTTCCCGAACGCTTGCGGAGGAGTTGGTTGAGCAAGGGTCGTCTGCGAAGACGAGACATCAGGAATCACTGGAATTGAGTCGGTAACGTGGCTGTTCTGTGGGAGAGGCTCGCCGGCGACACCGCGGTGTTCGCCTTCAAGGTGGGATTTGCCGACGATCCGGACGACGGACGAGGCATCGACCCCGATGTCGGCCCATCGTGGGGTAGTTTCCAGGTCTGGATCGAGGGCCGGAATCTGTGTGCCCACCAGGAGCAGGATGGTCGGGTCGACTCGGTACACTGGTATCTATTGCCGCTGTTCGAGTGGTTTGCTCGCAACTGGGATCCTCTGCTGCATGAAGAACGCTTGCCGGTGCTGAACGACGGCGACACCGGCTGGGAGTCGCTACACTCGACCAGGTTTCCGCCGGCGGCCATAGAAAACGATGGCAAGAAGGCAGCCGCATGGGAAGGCGAGTGGCAGAGATGGTGGAATCGACATGCCATTCGTTCGGCTAGTGAAGGCGGGCTCTTCCCGGATCTCGTGTTGCGGCGCCTCCGCGATTCCATCGAAATCTCCTGGGGGCCGGCGCGAAGCACGGGAATGCCGCTGCACTTCAGCTTCCTGGAACCGTTACGGGGAGTCAGCAATCTGCCTCCGGACGCTGTCGCCGAACCATTGCACGATGTTTTGTCAAGTGCAGGAGCCTACCTGCTGTCGCGCACACCTGGGTCGCCTCGAGTCCAAGCGTTGCACAGGGTACTCGGTGGGTTGGCTTCGGATCATCAAACGGATCGGCGGATCATGTGGCTGGCCGGTCAGGGGACCGACGAGGAAACCGTGAGGACCGGCTGGGATCGGGTGAAGAACGTCATCTCCCAACTCGGCGATGCCTCGCGTGCGATACTGGACATTCCAGCCCGTTCATCGCTCGTCGTGTCCGGCTCCTGTCAAGCGGCGCTCATGTTCGGTTCCCTTGCTCCTGACGTCGAGCACGAGGACATACTGCCGCTGGCCCGGATAATGGTTGAACTCTCCTCAACGGAACGAGAGACCGCAGCCGTCGAGGAACTGTGCCGTTCCGTGCCCATGACGGGACTCGACTCGCCGTGGTCTCAAGGGTATGAACTGGCTCAGATTCTGCACGAAGACCTGCACTGGAAATACGCGCATGGGTTCCGTATCGACATCGCCGTGATGGTTGAGGAACTCGGCATCAGGTGCGCCGACCTGGAGCTGTTGGACAAGGAGATTCGCGGCGTGTCCATGGCCGGTGAAGACCATCGTCCCGGCATCGTCGTCAACAGGTTGCATTATCGAAACGAGCATCCTTTCGGACGCCGATTCACACTGGCGCACGAACTGTGTCACGTGTTGTTCGATCGTGAGGAAGGGCGTCGTCTGGCCGTGGCAAGCGGCCCCTGGGCACCACGCGCCATCGAACAGCGCGCGAACGCGTTTGCCGCCATGTTGCTGATGCCTCCGTCGCTCATCGAACGCGTTGTACCGCGGTTGACTCATCCGCTGGACAGCAGTGAAGGGGTGCGCGAAGCGGCGCACCTACTTGAAGCTGGCGTCGGCGCCCTGCTGCATCATCTGAGGAACACCCGATTCATCACCGACACCGACCGCGAGCGGATCGAAGAAGAGATATTCTCCCGGTCCGATCCGACCTAGCTCATCGCGGAGTCGTGCAGACTCGAATCACCACGAAACGAAACCAGGGGATTGTCAACTGGTTTCAAACAACTACCGGTTGTCGCCTTCGGCGTGCAGGGTGTCGGCCTGCTGGCGGCGGGTCAGCACGTTGGCGGGTAGGGTGGACGGCCGCCCGGGAGCAGGCGCGTGCTCACCTGCGCTGCCGCGTGCGCGCATCCGGACTGGGAGCTGCAGGCGGTACGTCGGGTTGGTTTCGCGTTCCTTGTGCCGGCTGTTCTAAAGCGACTTGCTGCCATCGGCGCCATAGCGCCCCACGCCACCCCTCAGCCTCGGGTCGAGCAGGTCCCTCACCGCATCGCCGAACATGTTCAGACTGTAGACGAGAATCGTCAGGAAGAGACCTGGCCAGAGCGCCAGCCATGGCCCTGCCTCCATGTATTGACGCCCTTCCCGGCTGAGCATACCTCCCCAGCTCGGAATACCGGGTGGCAATCCGAAACCAAGAAAACTCAGAGACGCCTCGGACATGATCACGCCCCCTATGTTGATGCTGAATATGATGATTACGGGAGCCACGATATTGGGCAGCACATGGCGTATGTATATTGTCCATTGGGAAGATCCAATCGCCTCGGCGGCCTGAAAATACACATTCTCTTTTATTGCGATAACGGCGCCTCTGACTACTCTCGAGCTGCCGATTCCTCCTGCTATCCCGAGCACGACTATTATCTGAACCAACCCCTTCCCCAGTATGGACATTACGGTCAACAACAGGAGCAGACCCGGGAACGACATCCAGGTATCGACAAACCTCTGCACAACGAGGTCTACTTTACCGCCAAAGAATCCAGAAGCGCCGCCTACCAGTACAGCGACTACCACATTGAGAGCGGTCGCGGCCAGACCGACAGTCAGCGAAATACGAGCCCCATAGATGATTCGGCTCAGGAAGTCTCGCCCCAGGTGGTCGGTACCAAGCAGATACCGGGCTGATGAGCCCTGCAACCGGTCTACCAGGTGCATTTGATAGTATTCATAGGGCGCCAGAGTATCCGCAAAGATGGCGACGAGAATCAATATCAATACGATAATCCCGCCGATAGTACCCAGTGGCTTCTCCTTGACCATTCTGAAAAGGAAATCAGCGAGCCCGGCAGGTCTCCTCGTATCACTCATACTCGTCGATTCCTCTTTATTGGTAACGAACCCTGGGGTCCAAGAAAGCATAGAACAGGTCGGTAATCAGATTGGCCACGATAACCGCGCTGGCGAAAAACAGGTTGATTCCGGAGATCAGCGGGTAGTCTCTGTCATTGAGGGCAACCAGCATGAGTCGACCCAACCCCGGCAGGTTGAAGATGTTTTCCATGATGACGGAGCCGCCAACCAGGATCGGCAACTGCAGGCCGATCAGAGTCACCACCGGGATCAGGGCATTCTTGATGGTATGCCGGATAATCACGACCCGCTCCCGGAGCCCCTTGGACCAGGCGGTGCGAATGTAGTCCTGCCGCAGCACCTCCAGCATCATGGTGCGGGTCAGCCGCATGATGGCGGCCGCCGAGGCTGTCCCCAGAATCAGGCTGGGAATGAGGAACATCCTCAGATTCCCCAGCGGGTCTTCTGAGAAAGGAATCAGCTCCAGTGGTGGCGACCAGCCCCACCAGATTGCCGGGTAGATCATGACCATGATTCCGAGCCAGAAGTTAGGCGTTGCCAGGCCGATGATAGCGACCGAGCGCCCCGCGTAGTCGGCGGCCGTATCCTGGCGAATCGCCGAGTAGATGCCCACCGGCAGGGCTATCACCAGCCCGATCACGATTGCCAGGAGGCCAAGCTCAACGGTTACCGGCAGTCTGTCTATTAGCTGCTCCTCCACCGCCCCGCGACCCATCAGTGATTCACCAAGGCTGCCGTGCAGGAAGATACGCCCTAACCAGCGTGCATACTGTACGTAGCCGGGCACGTCCAATCCCAGCATGCGCTCAAGCGCTGCACGGTCAACCGTACCGGGTTGGGCGTATTCCATCGTGCCCAGCATCGCGTCTATTACATCCCCGGGGAGGAAGCGCACCGAGAGAAAAACCAGGATGGTCAATAGCAACAGGCTGGGGATTATCAGCAACAGCCGCCTGATGATATAGGCTCTCATGTCACGTGCCTGGTCCGAAAAAGCCCGCCAGCGGTCGATGCCTGAGCATCGATCTTCATGGTCTTGCGTGTCACGGAGTGACGGTGCTGACTCATCCCGGCCACCTCGTCCGACAAGACAGCCCGTCCCAACCACCCAAGGATGTCCTTATGGCAGTCGGGACAAGCGAACACACGTAGTATTGAACGAACGCCTAATAACCCATTTCTTGCTTCAGCGCCGAGTCGATCCACATGCGGGAGTACTGCAGCCAATATTGACCGCTTCCCAGGTTCAGTTCACCGTTATAGCCGATGACCCACGGTTGTACCGGGACAATCTGTGGGGCCATACCACCCCACACATGCCAGAATTGTTCGATGCCATACATATCCATCTCTCGAACCATTGCCTGGTACTCCGCGTGGGATTCAGCCGTTCCGAGGGCCTCATACGCGGAGTCATACCACGGGTCTTGTGGGTTGGCGGTGTTGTGTATGTTTCCCGACCAAAAGCGGGCTGGATAGGCGCTGAGCATGGCCGCTTCCGTAGAGGTCATCTTGTAATCCCTGTCTGTTCTCGCAGCGACAATTTCGGGGCCGGTCGCCATTATCTTGATCTCGACGTCAACGCCAATGTCACGCCAGAATCCAGCGGCTAATTCCGCATAACCCAAATTGCGATTATAGTGGTGGCTCAGCACGGTCTTGAATCTGATACCATCCGAGCCGCGAGGATACCCGGCTTCATCCAGCAACGCCTCCGCACCTTCCGGGTCGTAGGCAAAGACTTTCTTGACCTCTTCGGGCCACTCTTCAAACGGAACGTAAAACCCCGGCAGCCGGTTCGGTCCATACGGTGTCATTTCTGCCAAACCCTTGAAGAAGGTAGTGTTGGCGGTCTCGAGGTCGAGCGCCATCTGCATCGCCTTGCGTACCCTGATGTCGCCAAAGGGCTCCTCCTGAACGTTCATGCCCCACGAATCATTCGACCGGTTGAACAGTGTATACATCTGGATTTCGGGGTTGCTCCGCTGCAGACCATCTACCTGGTCGATACTACTTAGCCTATATCCAGTATCAACCTTACGGGTGCGTATTGCCGACAAATACGTCGCCGCTTCCGGCATATGCAGAGCCCTTACCTCGTCAACATAGGGTAAGCGGTTGTCCGGGTATTTTTCGTCGTAGCCCCAGTAGTCGGGATTCCTGGTCCATGTTGCCGAGCTTTCCTCGACCAGGTCAGTGAGCTGAAAAGGTCCGGTGCCGACCAAGGTCTTCCAATCGGTAGCGTCGCCGTGCTGCTTGATGACCTCGGGGGGATACATATAGGCGGCTTCTTCGTCGACGAGACCCTGCAGCGCCCCAATGTTCGGCTCCTTCAGCGTAAAGACAACCGTGTTGTCCACAGCCGTTGCGGATTCGACCTTGATCGGAGCAAGTTGCGCCGTCAACTGCGGGCTTGGTTCGGTGAAGCCGCTGCCAATACCCAGCATGCGATGATAGTTGAATACGATGTCATCCGCAGCGAATTCTCGCCCGTTCATCGGCTCCTTGTCATGCCAGCGCACGCCGTCGCGAAGGTGGAAGACAATGGTGAGGTCGTCGGTTTGCTCCCAGCGTTCAACCAGTGACCCTCTCAGGACATCTAGAGTTGGCCAGGGCAAATTCAAGGGATATTCGTTTCTATCCATTCCCCAGTCCGCGACAGCCGGCTTGTCCAGCACGCCCCAGACCCATTGGGATGCCCACCTGCCACCGGCCAAGGTGTCAGTATTCGGTGGCCAGCTATTCTTGGCGTAGGTCAGTGTGCCGCCGTATTCCGGCGCCACCACCACCTCGCCGGTGGTGGGGTCGGTTACATACTTCTTGTCGGCAGCGGCCGCCGGCTCCTCTTCTGCGCCTGCTGCCCAGAGGCCGGTTGCGGTCAGCACCAGGACCAACGCAACCGCGAAGGTCATTCGAAACAAGATTCTCATCATCGTTCGTATCCTTTGCTTGGGTTTTTGGAGTATTGCGGAGCGAATTGCCGCTCCCTGGCTACTCTCACTCTCACGCCCGCAACGCGGACGGCAAGTCCGAGTCAATCTGTGAAGCGCGCGGCGTGTGACTCGGCGAGTTCATCCCCCTCACGTCGCGCGCGGTTCTTTGCGTGTCATTCCACCTCCTTGTACGTCGGGATCCGCGTGACAACGCCGCCTGCGGCGGCGGTCGGCGAAGCAGCGAGCCTGATTGAGCGGCGACGCTGGAGGTGGGCTTTGCAGGAAGTCAGTCGCCGGCGGGGATCCGGGATGGCCTGAGCCGGCGGGAAGGGCGCTGCTGACGCGGTGCGATCAACCGAGCCGGTGCTACGGAAAGCTACTACGGGCGCGAAGGCGACGGCGTGCGCGAGATCGCGTACGGGGCGCTCGGGGGGATCAGTTAATTGATTATGAGGGAGATATTTACCGTCTTGTGGTGAGGGCGGGCGCTCCGGTTGCGTGACTGCCAACCGGCCACTGCGCTGACTGTCGTCGTAACGCCTTATCGGCATCCGTTCGGTCCCCTGACTCCCTATCATCACGCGTTCGCCTGACCATGTCAAACTCAGTTAACTCGACGCGGTCTCGACGCGGACTCCGGCCCTTCCGGCCCTCCGACCCGGCCGTCCGGCACCGCCTGCGTCGCTTCGATCTCGCCTCCGCCGTGCGGCCATTCTCCCGCTGCATGCGCTGCAACGAACCGCTGCAGCCGGTGGCCAAGGCCGACGTCCTGCACCGCGTGCCCCCGATGGTGCGCGTCGAGCGGCAATCGTTCTCCCGCTGTCCCCGTTGCGCGCGCCTGTACTGGCGCGGCAGCCACTGGCAGCGCATGCGCCGCCGCCTCGACACCCTGCTTGCCACCGCCCACCGCCTCGGCTGATTCACCGCATGTGCACGTGGCAGGTGGCAGGGGAGGTGCTGCTTGGGGTCATGTATGTGTTACGCTTTGTGGGCACAACAAGGAGCGACGATGGATTCAGTCGATGTGTTCAGTGTGCGGGACCTGAGGCAGAGGTCCGGTGATCTCATGAGGGAGGCGGAACGTGGGCATCTGTCGCTCATCACGAAGCGTGGTCGCCCGGCCATTCTGGCAGTTCCGTTCGACGAACGCCTGCTTGAGCTCGGTGTCCACCGTACCCTGGCAATCCGCCTGTTCGAGCAGCGCCACCTGACCCTCGTTCAGGCGGCAAGACTTGCGGCAGCGACCGCGGAGGAATTCGTTGCCTTGCTCGGTGCCGCCGGGGTACCGGCCGTCGACTATCCGCCGGATGAATTGGTGGAGGAACTCAACAGCGCACGGTGACTCGGGTAGTCGTGGCCGATACCGGTCCCCTGATCGGCCTCGCAAGAGTCGACAAGCTCGTCCTGCTCCGTCTGCTATACGGAAGCGTGGTAGTTCCGCCCGCCGTTCGCGAGGAACTCGGCATTGAATCCGGCTATCCGGGGGCAAACGTTCTCGCAGCGGCACTCACGGCTCGCTGGATCACCGTGCACTCGTCTCAGGGCTTGGTGATTGCCACGGAACTCGCAGATTCGCTGGATCCGGGCGAGGCGGAAGCGATCGCCCTCGCCGAGGAACGGGCGGCCCGATTTCTCCTGATCGACGATGCAAAGGGCCGAAGATTCGCCCGCCAGCGCGGACTTCCCGTTGTGGGAGTGGCGGGCGTCCTGCTTGCGGCCAAGACTGCCGGGATCCTCGCGGCAGTGGCTCCCGTGCTCAGGGATCTGTCAAGCGCGGGGTATCGGCTGTCGCCTCAGTTGATGAGTGGCGTTCTGAGTCAAGCAGGCGAGTGACTGCGATCGGCGCGGACAGGAGTGCCGCGGCCGATCCGGCGGACCCGTTTGCGGCACACAGAGCCGTGCCATGATGGAGCCGGCCGGCAACTGCTACCGGTTGTCGCCTTCGCCTTGCAGGGTGCCGGCCTGCTGGCGGCGGGCGAGCTTGGTCAGGTTCTCCTCCGCCACCTCCTGCAGCGACAGGTCGAGGTCGGTGCAGATCTGGGCCAGGTACCATAGCACGTCGCCGAGTTCGCTCTTCAGGGCGGCGCGGTCCTCCTCGCCGATCACGCCGCCCTTGTCGCGGAAGATCTTCTTCACCTTGCCCGCCACCTCGCCCGCCTCGTTGGTGAGCCCGAGGGTGGGGTAGAGGATGGCGTGATCCACCACCACCCGGCTCCAGGTGCGGCGCGACCGGCGTTGGTACAGGTCGAATGTAGGGGCGTCGGCCATTATTGATGTCTCCTCCGCTATCAGCCGAGCCTACTACGAGATTCCTGCGTTGGGCGTGCAATTTCGAGTACCGCTGCTACTAACGGCTGCAAGCTCGTCGCTCTTCGTTTTCCACAGGTTTGTTGTCAACAGTTTGGTTGACAGTCGGGTGATGACCGGGCTCGGGGTGCTGCGGTGGAGGCGGTTGTTCAGTTTTCAGTTTTCGGGAGGTGGTCCACCTCGGCGAGGTTGGCGGGGAATGGGTCGGGCTTGGTGTAGGGGTGGTGATCGGGATCGGGGCGCCGGTTTCGGCGGAGCGCACGAGGCCTGCCATGATCTCCAGAACGTGGTTGGCGCGTTCGCCGGAGGCGCGGTGGGGGCGGCCGGACAGGAGCGCGGCGGCCATGTCGGCCACGCCCAGGCCGCGCCAGGAGCCGGCGGCGTAGGGGCGCTCGGTCGTGACGGCCTGCCATGTGCCGCCCTCCGGCCCGTGGCGGTACAGGTCGAACTCGGCCTCGTAGTGGTTCCAGTGCGGCAGCCGGATGGTGCCCTCGGTGCCGCACACCTCCATCACCGGCAGCTTGGAGGCCCAGATTTCCAACTGATCATCAGGTTGGCGAGGCCGCCGGCCTCGAATTCCAGGGCGCATACCAGGTGGGTGGGCGTTTGCACGTCGATCCTCTCGCCGAAGCGCGGCTCGGTGCGCACGGTGCGGTCGGTGATGCCGACCTGGGCGCGCGCCGACACCGCCTTGACCCGCCCGAACAGCGGCAGCAGCGCGGTGATCACGTACACGCCCTGGTCGAGCAGCGGCCCCACGCCCTGCTCGTAGAAGAAGTGTGGGTTGGCGTGGTAGGCGATCACGCCGAGTCGTACCGGGTCCTCTTGTACGTTCATCGCGCCGGAATGTAGCGCCCTGCGTAGCGGCCCGCAAGACCGGCGCCCCGGCCAACGCGGCCCGCCTGCCGGGCGAAGCCGTACCCGTCGCCCACGCGACGGACCACGCTGCGCATCAGCTCCGCGTGCGGCGGCGACTCCCGCGGCGGAGCGCGCGCCCGGCTCGGGTCGTCGGCGCCGGCAGCGTAGCGGCCCGTGGTCTCCGGGGACCGGTCAGCGCAGGGCGGGGCCGGGGGCGGTGCGTAGCGGCGGCGCCTTGGCGGCGCCGTCGTAGGCCGGGATGAGCGGCCCGGTGATCGAACGTGTCTGCCGCACCCAGTCGCACCATTCGGGGGACTCGGCGACGTGGTCCGTGATCAGCGCCTTCACCGCTCCCGGCAGGTCGTCGTAGGCGGGCCAGTACCAGATGGTGAGCACCGTGCGCCGCCGGTCGCTGCCGTTGCCATGCGCCGAGTGCAGCAGGCGGGCGTCGCCGATCACCACGTCGCCGGCGCGCACCGGCACGTCGACCTCTCCCTCGGCGGGCTGGAAGGCGGGGTGATCGAGCGCCACGTCCCGTATCACGTCGTGCTCCCCGGTAGCGCGCGGGTCCTGGTCGTGCAGGGGATGGCGCTTGAGATGCGAGCCGGGAACGAGCCGCAGGCAGCCGTTGTCGCGGCTGGTGTCGACCAGGTAGTACATCAGGAAGTATTGCTGCGGTTGATCGGTATAGCTGATCGGGTGGTCCCACAGCAGTCCGTCCTGGTGCCAGTGCAGCGGCGGGCTGTGCGGCGGCTTGCTGATCACGAACCCGCTCCACACCCGGGGCCGGTCGAACCCGAGCCGGGTGAACGCCGCCAGCGCGGCCGGATGCGCCAGCAGCTCGGCGAACGCCGGATGCGGGTAGGTCCAGTACGGGATGATGCTGCCGCGCGCCCGGTTCTCGGAGAAGTGGGAGGGATCCACCTGGGCGAGCGTCCACTCGCTCATCTCGTTGAGCCCCGCCACCGTGTCGACATCGAGCACCTGCTCGAACACGCAGAACCCATCCCGGATCAACTGCTCGCGCTCTTTGGCCGCGGTAATCGGCATGCCTGCGACCCTACGAACGCCGCCCGGCCCTGTCAACGCAAGCGGCGCACCGCTCGCACCGCTATCCGGTCTCGGTTTCTCCGGAGCGGGCGCCCGCGAACAGGTCGGCGACCAGGTCCAGCTTGCCGGCGACCTCCTCGGGAATGCGCTCTACGGGAAGAAATTCCACGAGCCGATGGAGTTCGCCCTTGCGCAGCAGCATGGCGTGTCCGAGCCGCTGCGCGAGACGGCGAAAGAATTCCTCGGCGAACGAGCTGAGCTTGAGGCGCTCGGTGCGTGCCTCCCACAACAGCCGACGGGTAGCGTCGTCCGCCGCCTGCCAGAGTGCGAAGTCCTGTTCGCGGTCAGAAAAGACGCGTTCCAGGATCGCGGCGTCCAGGGTCTCTTCGATCTCGGTCTGGAATCCACCGAACAACGGGGTCTCCCGATAGTAGTCCCTGGCGAACGCGGCCAGCGTCTCGGGCGTAACGACGTAGTTTTCGCACTCGTACCGCTGCCAGTAACGGATGGTGAGTCCGCCTTCGGTGGAGTCCTGGCGCGCCCTGCCATCGTTGTCCAGGATCGCCAGTCCGATCAGCCCCGGCACCATGCCGCGCAGTGCGTGAAAATGCCGTTGCGGTGTGACGCCGAAGCCTCCCTCGACGCGGGCCAGATCGGAGTCCAGGCTGGTGTCCGGATAGTTGTCCGCCACGTAGAACGAGTTGATCCGTTCATCCCACCCGGACGCGGCGGCGTGGCCGATCCGGTTGGCCAGCGCCCGGAGGATCTCGATGTCTGTCCCACCTTCGACATACAGCACGTAGCCCCGTTCGCGGGCGCGGATGTAGTGCTCCGCGCCGTAGTGCTTGAGAGCATTTCTGATCGAGGCCTTTGCCGCCACGTCGTCGGCTCGCCCGGCAAGGAGGAGGGTGAGGTTGTGGTCGAGCGCCTCGTCGAGGATTACTTCCGAGTGGGTGACGAGAATCACTTGCGACTCGTTCTCGGCGGCAAGTTCGCGCAACAGGACGTACACCTGTTTCTGCCGCAGGATCTCCAGGTGGGCGTCCGGTTCGTCGATCAGGATGACGCTGCGGCGATGCGAGTAGAGATACGCGAACAACAGCAGCATCTGCTGCAGGCCACGCCCCGCCACGGCGATGTCGAGCGGTTCTCTGACCGAGTCCTGCCGATAGAACAGGTCGATGCTTCCCCGAGAGGTCTCTTTCGGGTCGCTGAACGTGACGTTGAACAGGCGCTCCATCCATTCGGCGATCCGCTTCCAGTCATCCGGGTTCCCCTGGTGTACAAGCAGACACAGGTTGCGCAGCACCTGCGCCGTCTGCCCCTGGCCGAGCAGCACGTCGATCCGCCCGCGCTGCAGAATCGGCTCCTCGGTTTCCAGGCCCGACATCGGGTACAGCAATTCGACGTTGAGCGCGGCGGCGGTGGCGACCAGCTCCGGCCGCGCCAAAGTCGATTCGTCGGGGGTGCAGTACACCAGGTCCTCGCCCTGGTTGCGAAATTGCATCGTCACCGGCTCGACCCTGTGGTCGTGCAGGACGCCGAGCGTGATCCGCAACGGGATGTCCGTGTTGCCGGTGCGCACCGCCGCGTTGTGCCAGAAGTAGCGCGTACGCTGCACCGGCACGGCGACGATGTTGAGGCGGTTCAACGAGGTGGAGGTGCGCTGCCGCGGAGGCGCCTTGCCCTTGCTTGCGTGCCACGCCCGCACCGCCTGCGACCACAGGGCGATCGCTTGTATGGCCGTGGTCTTGCCGCAGTTGTTGGGTCCGATCAGCACCGCAGGGTGATCCAGCTCGATGCGCTCGCTGTCGCCGAACCGCTTGAAGTTCTGGATTTCCAGGTAATGAAGCAGCTTCAAGTGGTGACCCCGAAGGCGAAACCGGAACACCGTGGCGTATGAACGGCCTGCCAGGGAGCATTTCTCCTCATCGCCGATAGACTATCACAGCGCACCAACCCGGCGGGGCGAGCGGACTCCCGCGTGCGGGGCGTTCCTCACGCATACAGCGGCGGCCGAGGCTGGTACTCGGTAGTTCGGCACGCTCACTCCGCAAGAGCGGTGCGGATGCGGGTAGCGAGAGTGGCCAGTTCGGGTTGGCCGGACGGGGCGCAGGGGCGGACGGTGAGGATGCCGTCTCCGGGGGCGCGGGGGCGGATGTGCAGGTGCACGTGCATGATTTCCTGGCCGGCGGCGCGGCCGTCGGCGAGCGTGAGGTTGATGCCTGCCGGCTTCAGCGCCCGGTAGATGGCGGCGGTCACCCGCAGCGCGGCTTGCGTCATGGCGCACGCCAAGTTCGCCGGCAACTCGGCGAGGCGCGCGTGGTGGGTGCGCGGCACCACCAGCACGTGGCCCGGCTGCGGCTGGCGCAGGTCCATGAATGCGGCCACCTCCCGGGTCTCCAGGACCGGTGCCGAAGGCAGCTCGCCGGCGACGATCCTGCAGATTGTACAAACGGTACAGTTATTCATCTTGTCCATGATTCTGCCGACCGTATATTAGAGGCGCATATGTACTTCGTGCATTTGCACTTCGTGCGATCTTGATGAGTTCCATCTCACTTTCCGACAGGCATCAGCCGTTCGTCGACACCCGTACCGGGGCCGGGGTGTTGGCGCGCATTACGCGCATGGCGTTGCGGTTTCGCGTGCGCCTGGCGATCGGCATTCTGGGCACCGTGGCCGCGGCGCTGTCGCAACTCCTGATTCCGCGCTTCATGGGGCAGGCGGTGGACGGCATCCACGACCTGCTGCAGGCGGCGACCGCATGGAATCCGGCGTCCCGCAACGGGCTGGTGATGTTGGCCCTCGGCCTGCTCGGTGCCAGCGTCGGGCGCGGCCTGTTCATGGCCCTGTACATGCAGCAGGGCGAGGCGCTCGGCCAGCGGCTTGCGTATTCGTTGCGGCTCGCCTACTACGAGAAGCTGCAGCACCTCAGCTTCAGCTACCACGACCGGGTGCACACCGGCGACCTGATGACGCGCGGCATGCTCGACGTGGAGGGCGTGCGCATGTTCGTGAACTTCGGCCTGCTGCGCACCTTCTACCTGGCCGTGCTGATCGGCTTCGGCACCTGGCAGCTCGTCGTCACCGACCCGCTGATGGCGCTCGTCGCGGTGAGCTTCGTCCCGGTGGTCGGCTGGCGCGCCATCGTGTCGCGCCTGCAGTTGCGCGAGAGCTGGTACCAGTTGCAGAAGCGCATGTCGATCCTGACCCGGGTGATGGACGAGAACCTGAGCGGCATTCGCGTGGTGCGCGCGTTTACCTCGCAGGATCACGAGATGCACAAGTTCGACCGCGCCTCGCGGCGGGCGCTGCTGCTGGCGCGCAAGCGGATCCGCATCCGGGTGCGGAACACGACGGTCATGACCATGACCTACTACGCCGCCATGTGCCTGGTGCTGCTGGTGGGCGGGCTGAAGGTGATGAACGGCGATGCCACGGTAGGCCGGCTCACCGAGTTCCTGGCGTTCATGACCATTCTGCAGTTGCCGGTACGCCAACTCGGCATGATGGTGAACGCGTTCGCGCGCGCCTCCTCCTCCGGCCAGCGGCTGTTCGAGGTGCTCGACCAGGAGCCGGACGTGGTGGACAAGCCGGGAGCGCCGGCGCTGGCGCTGGCCCGCGGCGAGCTGCGCTTCGAGGATGTGTCGTTCGTCTACCGCACCGAGGATGGCGACGCGGAGGCGCTGAGCGGGGTGTCGTTCGCGGTCGGTCCCGGCCAGACCCTGGGCATCGTCGGCCCGCCGGGCGCCGGCAAGTCGACCATCGCCCACCTGGTGCCGCGCTTCTACGACGTCACCGGCGGGCGCGTCACCATCGACGGCCAGGACATCCGCGACGTGACCCTCGATTCGCTGCGCAACGCGGTCGGGGTGATCCAGCAGGACAGCTTCGTGTTCACCTCCGCCCTGGAGCGCAACGTGGCGTACGGCGACCCGTGGGCCGAGCGCGACCGCATCGCGCGCGCCGCCTCGTCGGCGCAACTCGACACCTGGGTGCGCAGCCTGCCGCTCGGCTACCGGACGCTGGTCGGCGAGCGCGGGGTGTCGCTGTCGGGCGGCCAGCGGCAGCGGCTGTCGATCGCGCGCAGCGTGATGCTGCGTCCGCCGTTCATGATCTTCGACGACTCCACCGCGGCGATCGACGCCGGCACCGAGCAGCGTATCCGCGCCTCGCTGCGCGAGGTGACGCGGCAGTGCGCCACCATCATCATCGCCCATCGGCTGAGCTCGCTGATGCACGCCGACGAGATCCTGTTCCTGGACCGGGGCCGGGTCGTGGAGCGCGGCAGCCACGTGCAACTGTTGGCACGCGGCGGGCGCTACGCGGCGCTGTACGAGCTGCAGGCGCGCCGCACCACCGGCGCCACCGAAATGGTGGCGTCATCCGACGGGGCTTCGGCGGACGCAGGTCACGCGCCCGGCAACGGCGCCGCCGCCGACTCGCGCACGGCAAAGCCGGTCGCCGTGCACGGCGGCAACGGCGCGCCGCACGGCGACATCGTGGCCACCGGTACCTCCGCGGGCGCCGCGGGAGGCCGCTCATGAGCAGCCGGGCAGCCGCACCCGGCGAGCAGGTGTACGTGGCCAAGGCGCGCGGCAAGGAAGCCAGGCCGCCGCTGGCCGCGGTCGGCTCGCAGGTGAACCAGGAAGAACAGATGTTCGGCGCGGCGTTCAACGGCCAGGTAGTGAAACGCTTCATGGCGTTCGTGCGCCCCTACCGCACGCGCCTGTGGCTCTCGCTGGCCGCGGTGCTGGTGTTCACGTTCTCGCAGATGGCGCTGCCGCTGATCATCCGCGTGGTGGTGGACGACGTGCTGATGGCGGAGGCCGGCTCGGCGGCGCGCGGCCTGCTGTTCGGCGCCTGCGCCGTGTTCGCGGGGCTGGTCCTGGTCAACTACGTGGCCAACCTGATCCAGGAGGCGGTGGTGGCGCGCGTGGCGGAGCAGGTGCTGTTCGACCTGCGCCGCGCCATGTACGCGCATCTGCAGCGGGTCGCGCTGGCGTTCATGGACCGCACCGAGGTGGGCCGGCTGATGTCGCGCCTGCAGGGCGACGTCAACGCGCTGCAGGAGTTCCTGGAGTCGACCGTGTTCGCGGTCGGCGACCTGGTGCTGCTGGTCGGCATCATCGTCATCCTGCTCACCCTGAACGTGCCGCTCGGACTGATGACCCTGGCGATCATTCCGGCCCTGTTGATCGTGCGCGGCATCTGGCTGCCGTTCGCGCGCCGCGCATTCCTGGGCGCCCGCGAGAGCAGTTCCACCGCCAACGGCGCACTTGCCGAGAGCATCAACGGCGTGCGCCTGATCCAGGAGATGGGCCGCCAGCGGGTCAACTTCGACCTGTACGAAGAGAAGGTGCACGACAACATGCGCAGCCACGTCCGGGCATCGCGCTTTTCGATGGTGATGATACCCACCGTCGATACCCTGTCCGGCCTGGCCATCGGCCTGGTCGTGGTGATCGGCGGTGCGCTGACGCTCGGCGGCTCGATAGAGCTCGGCGTGCTGGTCGCCTTCTTCTTCTACGTGCAGCGGTTCTTTGCCCCGATCCGGTCGGTCACCATGCAGTACAGCATCATGCAGCGCGCCATGGCCTCCGGGCAGCGCATCTTCGAGGTGCTCGACGTGCCGGTGCAGATAGAGGATCGTCCCGGCGCGCGCGATCCGGGCGACATCGACGGTTCGGTGGAGTTTCGCAACGTGACCTTCGGCTACGTCGAGGGCCAGCCGATCCTGCACGACATCTCGTTCCGGGTGGAGCCGGGGGAGACGGTGGCGCTGGTGGGGCCGACCGGCTCCGGCAAGACCAGCATCACCGCCCTGGCGCATCGCTTCTACGACGTGTGGAAGGGGCAGATCCTGGTCGGCGGCCACGATGTGCGCGACGTTACGCAGGCGTCGCTCGGGCGCCACATCGGCATGGTGCTGCAGGAGCCGTTCCTGTTCACCGGCACCATCACCGAGAACATCCGCTACGCCGCCCGCGGCGCCACCGAAGAGGACGTGGAGCGGGCGGCGCGCGCGGTAGGTGCGCACGACTTCATCACCCGCCTGCCGCAGGGCTACAACACGCTGCTGGAGCAGCGCGGCAGCAACCTGTCGCTCGGCCAGCGCCAGTTGATCAGCTTCGCGCGCGCCATCGTGGCCGATACCCGGGTGCTGGTGCTGGACGAGGCCACCGCCAACGTCGACAGCTACACCGAGATGCAGATTCAGCGCGCGCTGCGCGGCCTGCTGCATCAGCGCACCGGATTGGTGATTGCGCACCGCCTGGCCACCATTCGCAATGCCGACCGCATCCTGGTGCTGCAGGAGGGCCGCATCATCGAGCAGGGGTCGCACGACGAACTGATGGCACTCGACGGCCTGTACGCCAGCCTGTACGGGATGCACTACGCATCGTTCGACGACATCCCCGCCGCCACCGCCGGCGTCGCGGGCGGACAATCCGCTACCTGACCGCGTCCGCGAGAGCCGTCATGACACGCGCCGGTGTGAACGGCGTGTGTCGCAGACGTATGCCGGCCGCGGCGTATACGGCGTTGGCGATCGCCGCCGGGGTCGGGCCCTGTGCGGCTTCGCCGGCGCCCACGCTCGGCAGATCCGGGCGGTCGACCAGGCGGACCGTGACCGGCGGCACCTCGCTGAAGCGCAGCACCGGGTAGGTGTCCCAGTCGGTGCTGCGGATCGCCGCCCTGTCCCAGCGCACCTCCTCCTTCAGCGTCCAGCTCGCCGCCTGCAGGAAGCCGCCTTCGAGCTGGTTGGCGAGCCCGTCGCGGTCGATGATGCGCCCGGCGTCGGCCGCCAACGTGGCGCTCAGGAGGCGGATCTGCCCGCTGCCGGGATCGACCGCCACGTCGCACACCACCGCAGCGTAACTCTGCAGGTTTTTGTAGCGCGCCACCGCCATGCCGCGGCCGAGTAACGCAACACCGGTGTCGCGCCCGGCGGCCGCGCCGGTAGCGGCCATCGGCGCCCCCGACGCTCCCGACGCTCCCGACGCTCCCGACGCTCCCGACGCTCCCGACGCTCCCGACGCTCCGAGCAGCGCCGCACCGACGTCCGCCGGCGACTCCAAGGACGCTTCCGCGTTACTCGTGACTGGCGGCGCCGGCGGCATTGCGGGCATTGGCTCCGGCGCGTTCGCCGGCGCGTCTGCCGCGCGCGCCGCCTCGGTCAGCACCCGTATCGCGCGGTCGTCGCACAGGTGACGCAGGCGGTAGGCGAGCGGATCCTCGCCGCCGCGGGCGGCCAGCTCGTCCATGAACGACTCGATCGCGAACACGTTGGCGAACGCGCCCAGGGAACGCAGCGCGGACACCCGCACCGGCGCCTCGGGCACGAAGCGGGTGGTGATGTCGATCGCGGGGATGTCGTAGAGCGGTTCGGCGTTGCGCTGCGGTCCGGCGGTAAGGCCGTTGCCGTTGCGCGGTGGCGGCGCGGTGAGCGGGGCGGCGCGGTGCCAGGCGGCCAGCAGCGTCGACTGCCCCGGCGTCCCGCGCGGCCGGGTGCCGTGCGCGTGGCTGCGTACCTCGTGCCGCCAGCTCAGGATGGTGCCGGCGGTGTCCAGTTGGGCGCCGCAGGTCACGATCATCGCGGTCCCGAACGGCTCCCAGCGATTCTCGTCCTCACGGGTCCACCGGACCAGCACCGAGCGCTCCGGCACGGCCAGGGCGAGCAGGGCGGCGTCCAGCGCCACGTCGTCGGCGCCGTTATGCCCGTAGCATCCGGCCCCGTCGACGTGGATCACCCGGATGTTCTCCGCCGGCCGCCGCAGCGCCTCGGCCAGGGCGGCGCGCAGTTCGTACGGTCCCTGGGTGTGCGACCAGATGGTCAGGCTCCCGCAGCGGTCGAGGCGCGCGGCGGCGGCGGACGGCCCGAGCGCAGCGTGCATCAGGAACGGGCGCGAGTAGGTTGCCGAGACGGTGGCGGCGTGCGTATCCGGCGGCGAGCCGCGGCGCAGAATCGGATTGGTCTCCGCCCGTGCCTCGCACAACGCCGCGCGCCCATCGGAGGGCAAGCCGAACCGCGCCGGCGGGGCGCTTCGCCCGCTCTCGGCCTGCCGCTGCCAGCGGGCGCTCGCCGCCAGCACGTCGTGGGCGGCGGCAGCCTGCTCCTCGCGCTCCGCCGCCACCCCCACGAAGCTGCCGTCCACCACCACCGCCAGCACCCCGCGCATGGCGCGCGCCGCATCCGCCGCCAGCCCGGTGAGCCGCTGCCCGTAACCGGGCGGGCGCAGCACCCGGCCGTGCACCATGCCCGGCAGCCGCAGGTCATGTACGAAGTTGCCGTCGCCGCGCACCACCCGGTGCACCCGCCGCCACGAGCCCTGCCGTCGCGTGGCGAGCGACCGGTTCGCGGCCGCCTCCGATGCGGCGTCCCGGTGATCCGATGCCGCGCCAGTCGCGGCCGTTGCAGTGGGCTCGCCGCGGCCGGTACTGCGGTCGCCAAGTTCGTCCGCCTGCAGGAGATCCCAATAGTCGACCGCGGCGCAAGTCGGAGGTGGCGGGCCGGTCTTCGGGACGCCGCCGCCGGCGCCGGGCGGCGGACCCTGCGCCACGCCGGCGCTCTCGCCGTGCGCCGGAGCTGGCGCTGCGCCTGCGTGCGCGCGTGGCCGAATCGCTCCCGAGCGTGGCTGGAGCCGGTTCTCGGGAACTTCGAGGCGCTTGGCGGCGCGGCGCACCAGCTCGTGGCGCGCCGCGCGGGAGGCGGCGCGGACCGCGGCTCCGGCGCGCTCCATCGAACCGCTGCCGGCGGTCAGGCCGTCGTCGGGCGTGACGCCGGTGTCGCCGCAGCACACGCGGATGCGGTCCGGCGCCAGGGCCAGCTCCTCGCTGCAGATCAGGGTCAGCGCATCGCTCAGCCCCTGGCCCAGCTCCACCTTGCCGGACAGCACGGTGACGGTGCGGTCCCGTTCAAACCGCAGCCGGTCCGTTACACGCCGGGTCATGGCGCCGGCTCACCGGCTGCCGCCGCGGCCGCGGCCTGCGTGGCGCGGATCATGCGGTTGTGGGCGCCGCAGCGGCAGATGTTGCGATCGAGGGCGGCCTGGATCTGCTTCCGTGTCGGCGCCGGCTCGCGCTCCAGCAGGGCGGCGGCGGCGATCATCACCCCGCCTGCGCAGTAGCCGCACTGGATCGCGTTGTGCTTGATGAACGCCTCCTGAATGGGGTGCAGGCTTGCGCCGGCCGCCAGTCCCTCCACCGTGACGAGGGAGCGCCCGGCCGCGGCCCGCAGCGGCAGCCGGCAGGTGGGCGCGGGATGGCCGTCGATCAGCACCATGCACGCCCCGCACTGCTCCGCCCCACAGCCGTACTTGGGACTGCTCAGTCCCAAGTCATTGCGCAGCACAAGCAGCAGCGGGGCGTCCGGCGCGGCCGTAACGCGGCGTTCGGCCCCATTCACCCGCAAGGAATGAAGCGTGCGAATGCCGGCAGCGGGATTCGCGGTGGGGCGACTGTGTTCCGGTGCGGTCAATCGTCGCCCCGCTCGGGTATCGCCTCGTCGTCGAGAAGCTCCTTGAGGCGCTCCTTGGCCTCGCGGATCACCTTGCTCTGCTCGGCGATCTTCTCGTAGAGGTCGCTGCGCGCCTTGATCCCCTCGGCGATCAGGAACGCCGCCGCCTCCGAGCGGCTGTTGGTCAGGCCGCAGTCCACCAGTTCGTCCAGGTTTGCCAGACTCTCGCGGCTGACCCGTACCATCACCACATTGTCGCGCTTGCCGCGGACCGACTCGATGGTGGCACGCAGCGAATCTCCCACCGTGTTCGCGACCACTTCCTCGATGGTCTTGCCGACCGTGTCGTTGTCCACCTTGCCGAGTTCGATTGCGATCACGCGAGGGATGCCCGCGGTCTTGTGGTCGGCCTCGCCCTTGTCTGCCATGGTATGCTCCTTCCGTGGGAGAATTACATGTAACATATTATCATAATTACGTACACTCGGCAAGCATCCATGGCGATCGGGCCGCGTCTTCTTTCGCACGTAAGCCTACTTGGCCGCACTTCGCTGCCCGGACACCGAGGTGACCGCGGCGCTACCCGCCTCGCGCGGGCGTCCGGCGTTGCATCGCGGTCAGCGCCGGTGTTGGGCGCACCGGGTAGGGGACGGGATCGACGAGCGCTCGGGTGGCCGCCGGCAGGCTTGCGAGGCTGGCGGCGGCGCGGTCCCTGATGGCCGTCAGCGGTTCCGCGGGCGCCACCCGTCTCCCGTCGCGTATGCTCTCCGCGAGCAGCAGGCGGCGCCGCTCTCCGTCCGGCGCTTGCGAAGCGATCGCTGCGCCTTCGTCGTCGCAGCACAGCAGGTCTCCGGTTGCGGTGCAGGATTCCACGCAGCGCACCACCTGCTTGATCCCGGGCAGGGTGGCCTTGCCCGCCTCGTCCGAGCGCTTGGCGGTGGGCTGCCAGATCCCGCCTTCGCGCACGGCGACCAGCTTGTAGACGCCGCCGAGGGCGGGGTCGTCGTAGGCGGTGACCAGGCGGGTGCCGACGCCCCACACGTCGATCGGGGCGCCGGCGGCGCGCAGCTCGCTGATGCGCGCCTCGTCCAGGTCGTTGGAGGCCACGATCCGTGCCTGCCGGAGCCCGGCGGCGTCCAGGCGCGCCCGTACCGCGCGGCTCAGCGGTCCCAGGTCGCCGCTGTCCAGGCGCACGCCGAAGCCGCCGTGCCCCTGCTCCTGCAACCTGGTCAGGGCCGGGATGGCATGCGGGATGCCGCTGGCCAGCGTGTCGTAGGTGTCGACGAGCAGGATCGCCCGCTCGGGGTACAGCTCGGCGAAGCGGTCGAACGCCTCCTGCTCGCTGGTGAACGACTGGATCCAGGAGTGCGCCATGGTGCCGCCTACCGGGATGCCGTAGCGCCGGCCGGCCGCCACGTTGGAGGTGCCCTGCACGCCGCCGATGTAGGCGGCGCGGGCGGCGGACAGCGCCCCGTCCCGGCCCTGGGCGCGGCGCAGCCCGAACTCCAGCACCGGCGCGCCGCCGGCCGCCTGCACGATGCGCGCCGCCTTGGTGGCGATCAGGGTCTGGAAGTTGATCACGTTCAGCAGCATGCTCTCGACCAGTTGCGCCTCGGTCAGCCGCGCGGTCACCCGCACCAGCGGTTCGCCGGGAAACACCGCCGTCCCCTCCGGCACCGCGTGCAGCGCGCCGCGGAACCGCCACTCCGCCAGGAACGCCAGGAACTCGTCCCGGAACAGCTCCAGGCTGTGCAGGTATGCCAGCTCGTCGGTCGTGAAGCGCAGCGCGGCGATGGCGTCGACCGCGTTCTCGGCGCCGGCGGCCAACGCATAGCTGCCGCCGAACGGCGGGCGGCGAAAGAACAGCTCGAACGCCACCAGCGGGTCGCGGCGGCGCACGAAGTAGCCCTGCACCATGGTGAGCTGATAGAGATCGGTGAGCAGCGCCGAGGTCATGCCGACCCCCCGCGGCCGGCGGGCGCCGTCACCCCGCCGCCGATGGCACCGGCAGCCGTTTCGCCGTCGTCCGCGATCCGACGGCAGGTGCGCCGCCTCATGATCAGGCAACGCCGTCGGGGCGGCGCCGAGTGCCGGTTGCGGCCCGACCGTCCGGTTCCGGGAGCGTTTCGCAATCCGCCGGACTCCTACTCGATGGAGATTCCCGCGCCCCGCATCTGTTCGAGTGCGCGCGCAACGTTGCCGTCGGGCACGTTCACGCCGCGGCACGCGTCGCCGACCACGCGCACCTCGAACCCGAGCCGGGCGGCGTCCAGGGCGGACCAGCGCACGCAGTAGTCGGTGGCCAGGCCGCACAGCGTCACCTCGCGCACCTCCAACTCACGCAGGTAGCCGGCGAGCCCGGTGCTGGTGCGGCGGTCGTTCTCGAAAAACGCGGAGTAGGAGTCCAGGTCGCGGCGCGCGCCCTTGTGCAGGATCAGGTCCACGGCGTGCTGACTCAGGCGCGGATGCAGCGCCGCCCCGTCGCTGCCCTGCACGCAGTGGTCGGGCCACAGCGTCTGCGCCACCCCGCCCACCTCCACCGTGTCGTACAGCGCGGCGCCCGGATGCCGGGAGGCGAATGAGCAGTGGTCGGGTGGGTGCCAGTCGCAGGTCGCCACCACCACGTCGAAACGCGGCATCAGGGCGTTGGCCGCTGCGACCACGGCGTCGCCGTCGGCTACGGCCAGGGCACCGCCGGGGCAGAAGTCATTCTGCACGTCGATTACCAGCAAAGCGGTACGCATCGCCCCGCAACGCTACACCTCCCGATCCCGAAAGCGCAAACCGCGGCGCCCGAGGCGCCCGAGGCGCCGCCAGCGCTATCCCCGCGCTACGAAATCGCCGGCGGCCCGGCGCGATCTGAAGCGGGACGCGAGCACGCCCGCCGGCTGAACGCCGCCGCCGCCGCACCGATCATCCACAACACCGGAACAGGCAGGCGATTGACCGGCGGCTCGGTGAACGAGCAATCCGCGGACTGAGGAGGCCGCCATCTGCTATCTTGTATGTACAGCTTTCATGCTGTAATATTCCCGTGTGAGCGGCCGCGATCTGCTGAAGCTCTTGCGCGCCAACGGTTTGGCGGCTGGATCGGGTACGTGGTTCGCACCGCATGATGGTTAAGGACGCCGCGACCATTTCCGTACCGGTGCACGGCTCGCGAGACGTTTCCCGAGGGGACGCTGAACGCTATCCTCAAGGAGGCGGGGATCCGATGATTTATTACCCGGCGGTGATTGAATACGACCGCGCGGACGACGCGTACAACGTCAGCTTCCCCGACCTTCCGGGGTGCCTGACGTTCGGCGACACCCTTGAAGAAGCGAAGGAGAACGCACGAGAGGCGCTGAGTGCGTATCTGGAGTCGATCGACAGCCGCAAGCTCAAGGTGCCGGCAAGCTCCGAGAGCGCTGGCGACAACGTGTTTCCGATCGAACCGGAGACGAGCGTGGGATTTGCGATCTGGCTGAAGCGAAGTCGCGAAGCACGTGGAATGTCGCAGTCCGACGTGGCCAAACAGCTCGGTATCGCCTATCAGACGTATCAAAGGATCGAAGATCCGGCCAAGTCGAATCCGACGCTGAAAACCATCGTCAAGCTTCAGCGGGTGTTCAATCATCGGCTGGTTCACATCGAGTAGACGAAGGAGATGAGATGAAGAATCCGCCCGACGGCTGGCCGAGGATTGCTCCTGCCGTGTTCTACAACGACGCGGCGGCGGCGATCGACTGGTTGGCCCGCGCCTTCGGTTTCGCCGTGCGCGAGCGGATCGCGAACGACGCCGGGCAGATCGTCCACTCGCAACTCGTCCTGGACGGCGGGCTCATCATGGTGGGGCAGGTGGGCCTGCACCCGGACCGGACCTGGCCGCGGTCGCCGCTGGCGGTTGGCGGTGCCAACACGCAGGCGCTGGCCGTGTACGTCGACGACGTCGATGCCCACTGCGAGCGTGCGCGCGCCGCCGGCGCGGCGATCACGGTGGAGCCGGCCACCGACGACTACGGCGACGGCTACTGGGTGGACCGCAGCTACCAGGCGCGCGACCCCGAGGGCCACCACTGGTGGTTCATGCAGCGCTTGCATTGACATGTGCGCCGTTGCCTCACGCGGGGTAGCGTCGGGCACCAGCTCGCGCGCATCGGTGTGACACCGACGGTGTGTCCGTGGCATATTGCCCGAGTCGGGTCCGCGACCGGAGACCCAAGTAACCGAATGTTCGCCGTCGCCAGGAACCGATTGGCATAGCGCCTTTGGCGCTCCAATCCATGCAGACATGACGACCCCAACGATTTTCGATACCTGCCGACCACGGGCTGATATCCTCGCCGGAAGCGTCGCGGATGCGGACTTCGCCGCGGACTTGGCGCAGGTCATCGCCGGCCGCGCCAGCGAGGAGTATGGCGACCCGGCTCGATTCTTCGCCCCGGTCGTCACTCCGCCCGCGGCCCGGCGCGGAGAGTGCAGCAGCGCCCACCGAAGGGGAGTAGCGTGAGGATTCAACCGGAGATCGATGGCGCCGCTGTCGTGCTCCGCGGCAGTTTCAATCCGGCGATTTTCACCCCTGCTTGGTTCGTCCTGCACGAACTGCTCCCGAACACCGCCGCCGAAACGGCAACGTTGCAGGTCGCCCACGATCAGGTGACCGAATTCTCCTTCGACTGGCTCTCTCTGCAGGTGACCACCGATACGTTCGTAGCGGAGACCGTCCAAGCGCCCCACATTCGCGTGCGGGACCTTGTCTTGCGCGTGTTCCAGGAGCACCTCTACCATACGCCGCTCCGGCTGATCGGCATCAACCGCAACGTCCATGTTCCATTGGGCCCGGCTGAGCTGGACCGGATCGGCAGGACGCTGGCACCAGTGGAACCGTGGGGAGGCTACGTCGAGGAAATGGACTTGGGCGGACCGGGTGGTGGGATGACAACCCTCAAGATGTCGCAGCTCAGTCCGAAGGGCCGTCCTGCGGGCAGCCAAATCAACATCACGGTAGGACCGTCCAATCGTATCGGCGGTGGTCGCCTGGGGGTATACGTCCAAGTGAATGATCAATATGCAATTCCCAAGGATGACCCTCCAAGTGGTCAGGAACTGCTGCGTGCCCTGGAAGACAACTTTGAGCCTTCCCTTCTGCGCAGCGCGTCCGTGGTTGACCATGTATTGTCGTTGGCAAGAGAGAGTTACGGATAGTGAAAACCACCCAACCTGCAAGCGCCCACGACTTCCAAGCTGGCAACGGTAGCCTCGAGACCGATCGCTTTCAGGTTCCGACTGTCCACCTGCAGCGGGCCACGGGCATTGTATCGGTGTCAACCGATGGAACATCCGCCGGCGTGATCGGGAACGAGGCAGCGCTGCATTTATCTTCAGAACCTGCGCAGGATGGTGGGGGCGCCGTCCCTGTCGTGAGTGTGCCGCCAATTCCATCGTCGTTGCCGAGGCACGCTGCCTTCCATGCTCTCCAGGAGTGGGAAGGGCATGTGACCGAGATCGATGGCGCTGAGTTCGTGGCGGCGTTGGTTGACCTTACGGCGGGCTCATCGCACGAAGAGGAAGAGGCAATCATCCCGTTCACCGAGATAGCCGATGACGATGCGGCGGCTTTGCGGGTAGGCGCTATATTCCGTTGGGTGATCGGCTATGAACGCTCACGTTCCGGCACCAAGAGACGTGTTTCGCAGATCGTATTCCGTGATCTTCCCCGCATCACGGAGCGAGACCTGAAGCAGGGCAGGGAGTGGGCACGCGAGACAAGACGGGCATTCAATCTGTGACCGACGGGGCCAAGCCCCCAAAGGACGACGAATTCGAGCTCACCCTCCTGGGTCCCGGGTACGGCGAGAGCGTAGTCATGCATATTGGCGGCGGCAGTTGGGTGCTGGTCGACTCATGCGGCCGAGCGGACGCCCCGGCCGCCCTGGATTACCTGGGGGAACTTGGCGTTGATCCTGCCGAAGCCGTGAAACTCGTCGTGGCATCGCATTGGCATGACGATCACGTACGCGGTATGGCGGCCATGGCGAGTGCATGCCGGACGGCGACATTCTGTTGTGCTTCCGTGCTCTGCACCGAGGAGTTTCTCGCCGCGGTCCATGCTTTGGAACATCGCCACTTTGCCGCATTCGGTTCCGGCGCGCGAGAGATCTACGATGTGTTCTCCAAGCTCCGGTCCGAGGGGTCGTTACCAACACTGGCGTCCGCCAACCGGCGCCTCTTCTCCAAGGGCGCGTGTCACATTTGGGCGCTGTCACCGGCCGACGACACATTCCTGAGTTTCGTGCGAGCCATCGGCGGCTTGCTGCCGAAGGCGGGCCAGGCCGAAACGAGGATTCGCAGTCTCTCCCCCAATGAAGTCGCCGTCGTCCTGTGGGTTGAGGTCGGGGACATCATGGTGTTGCTTGGCTCCGACCTCGAACGGCGCGGCTGGGCGAAGATACTTCAGGACGATGCGCGGCCGACCGGAACGGCGTCCGCGTTCAAGGTGCCCCACCACGGCGCGGCGAGCGGCGACGCGCCGGAGGTATGGCAACGGATGCTGGATGTTGATCCGGCCTCTGTCTTGACGCCGTGGCGACGGGGCAACCGTATGCTGCCAACCAGCCGCGACGTGCAGCGAATCCTGGCCCGGACGCCGAACGCCTACGCCACGGCAACGACCGATGCGGTTCGTCCGGCCCGCAGGGACAGCACCGTCGAGCGCACGATCCGGGAATCCGGGATCAGGCTACGACGTCCGTCAGCGCCATCTGCTGTGAGACTGCGACGCCCGATTGCCGCGCAGACGCAATGGCAGGTCGAGCTGCTCGGCACGGCGTGTCATCTCAGGGAATACGAACAGGTCGCCTCGTAACGGTGTAGTGCTCCGGCCCATTGGCGGGAGAGCAGGCTGGCGCACCGGCAGGCCGCGGTGACCACGATGCAAAGACGAAAGGAGAAAACAAGCGTATGGACGACACCTGCCTGATCGAGCGCTGGCTGCCGATTGCGGCAAGTCGATGATCGCTTCATCGACTTGCCGCAGACGAGCGGGAACTCTATACGGCGGTGGAGACCTACATTGCCGGCACCTGGAATCAAGCGACGGCCACGGAGCGGTCGGCAGTCGGGTTCGTGATGACGATCTATCGGCGCCGGCTGGCCACAGTCACAATCGGCGAAACTATACCTTACGAAGCACCGTGCCTGTGCCTCGGACCGAAGGGGGTTTCGGTCGCCGAGGAGTACCTGGAAGCTCGGTTCCGCCTCTATCGGATGGTCTACATGCACAAGACTACGCGGGCTGCCGAGAGAATGCTTGAGAAACTGTTGAAGGCGGTCGCAGAGGCCGGCGACGGCAGGCTTTCGAGGGATGACCCTATCCTACGGTACCTGACTTCCGAAAACCCCACAATCGGGTGCTGCGCATTCCCTTTGATCGACCATCGCGCGGTGATTGCCCTGGGCGGCATCCTCGGCGTGGTTCACGAGCAATCCGCGGACTGAGCAGGTGCTGGCCCACTCGCCTGGATGGCCAACCGCTCTGCCCGGCTCCGCCTGCTCCGCCCGCTGAATGAATTGACGAGGTGGGCGGGGCGTGGTAAGGAGAGGGCACTCACAGAGTGACGCAGGAGGAGGTAACTTGATGCGTTGTTGCAGTTGGAAGAGCCCGGTGGCGGTGGTTCTGGTGCTTGGGCTGGCGGCCGGAGCCGCGTGGGCGACCGGCGAGGCGGAGCAGGCGGCGCTCCCGGAGCGGGAGATGATCGAGAACGTCTGGGGCGAGATGCAGGAGAAGCCCGAGTACGGGGGGACCATCACCTTCCTCGGCGTACCGGAGACCGAAGAGCACGGCTTCGACAACTACTACGGCTGGGCCGCGATGACCAACTCGCCCGGCGCCGAACGGCTGGGAGCGAACGACTGGGCGGCGGACCGCAGCATCGAAGACTACTCGGCCTGGTGGTCACCCGGCACGGCGATCCCGGGCCTGGCGGCGAGCTGGGAGCAGCCCGACGCCAACACCACGATCTTCCACCTGCGCCAGGGAGTGCACTGGCACGACCTGCCGCCGGTGAACGGGCGCGAGTTCGTGGCGGACGATGTCGTGTTCCACTTCCAGCGCATCTACGGCGTCGGAGGCGTGTTCGAGAAGTCGCCGTTCAACGGCCACACGTTCTTCGAGACCATGGAGTCGGTCGAGGCGATCGACAAGTACACCGTAGAGTTCAAGCACCCGGCCAACGCGTTCGTGCTGTACCTGTTTCTGGTTGCCGGCTGGGCAGACACCATCGCCCCGCCACGCGAGGTGATCGACGAGTTCGGCGAGGACAGCAAGGTGCTGACCAACTTTCGCGGCACCGGCCCGTTCATGATCCAGGACTACAACCCGGGCACCTCGCTGACCTGGGTGCGGAATCCCAACTACTGGGGCCATGACGAGCTGTTCCCGGATCAGCAGTTCCAGCTTCCCTACGTCGACGAGTACAAGCAGATCTTCATCGCGGACAAGGCCACCAAGCTGGCGGCCCTGCGCTCCGCCCAGCTCGACGTGCTCGGCCCGCTGAACTTCGCCGACGTCGGGGTGACCTGGGAGGAGCGCGACAGCCTGGAGAGGACCCATCCCGACCTCCAGTACAAGCAGTTCGCGATGACCGGCCAGAGCATCGTCATGCGCCACGGCGCGGCGCCGTTCTATCCCGACATCCGGGTGCGCGAGGCGCTGCAGATGGCGATCAACCGCGACGAGCTGGCGGCGACCTGGGGCGGCGGCGTGCTGAACTCGCTGATGGAGGACAACTTCGTGTGCTGGTCGTGCGTGACCGGCTACTACACCCCGTTCGACGAAATGCCGGAGCGGGTCCAGGAGGCGTTTCAGTACAACCCGGAGCGGGCGCGCGAACTGCTCGCGGAGGCCGGCTATCCCGACGGCTTCAAGACCACCCTCGTGATCAGCTCCGCGGACGACCTGGACCTGTTCCGGATCGCGCAGAGCTACTTTGCCGAGATCGGCGTGGAGATGGAGATCAAGACCATGGAGCCGACCGCCTACAACGAACACGTGATGGGCGGCCAGCTCGAGCAGATGGCACCGAAGGGGTTCGGCGCCGCCTACCCGGGCGTCGACGGGTCGATGAACCACTTCTTCGGCCGCGACGGCGATCCGTTCCCGTGGAACATCGGCCGCCATGACGACGAGACCTACGACGCGACCTACAAGGCCGGACTCGCCTCCGGCGACATCGACGACTACGTGGCCAACCTGACCGCCACCAACGACCGTGTCATGAAGGAACACTGGCTCATACCGCTGGCCATGAACGGCAACTACCGCGTGTGGTGGCCGTGGCTGAAGAGCTATCGCGGCGAGTTCCGCCTGGGCACCGACTACGGCTTCGGCCACGTGTTCGCCCGGGTGTGGGTCGACCAGCCCCTCAAGGAGTCGATGGGATACTGAGGCCGCGATCCCGGTTGGATCTTATTTTCCGTATCCAGGGCCGTCATTCCGCACCCGATCGCGGGACGACGGCCTCATTTTTCTGATCCCGGTCCGCGGCGCGCGCCGATGTACACCTATCTCCTCAGACGCGTCCTCCTGCTGATCCCGACGCTGCTGATCGTAAGCGTCATCGTGTTCCTGTCGGTGCGGCTGATCCCGGGCGACGTGATCGACGTGATGTTCGCGCAGATGTCGGTGAGCGGGCGCGCCAATCTGCCCTCCCGCGAGGCCCTGGAGGCGGCGCTGGGGCTGGACCGCCCGCTGCACGTCCAGTACCTGGCATGGCTCGGCGACATCGTGCTGCGTGGCGACTTCGGCGATCCGCTGATGGCGATCGAGCCGGTGGCGGTGCTGATCCGGCAGCGCATCGGGGTGACCCTGGAACTGGGTGCGATGGCGATCGTCGTGAGCCTCTTGGTGTCGCTGCCGGTCGGCATCTACTCGGCGGTGCGCCAGGACAGCGTGGCGGACTACCTGGCGCGCTCGCTGGCGATCATCCTCGTCTCGGTGCCGCCGTTCTGGACCGGCACCATGGTCATGATCTACCCGTCGGTGTGGTGGGGCTGGGCGCCGCCGATCGAGCTCAACCCGCTGGTGGAGGATCCGCTCGGCCACTTGGCCCACGTGCTGCTGCCGGCGGTGGTCCTGGGCACCGCGCTGGCCGGCCTGAGCATGCGCATGACGCGCACCATGATGCTGGAGGTGCTGCGCGCCGACTACATCCGCACCGCCTGGTCCAAGGGCCTGTCCGAGCGCCTGGTGGTGATCCGGCACGCGGTCAAGAACGCCACCATCCCGGTGCTCACGCACGTGGCGGTGCAGCTTCCGATCGTGATCGGCGGGGCGGTGATCGTGGAGGAGATCTTTCAGCTCCCCGGCATGGGCCGCCTGCTGGTCGACGCGGTGGGGCGGCGCGACTACCCGCTGGTGTCGGGCATCAACGTGGTGTTCGCCGCGGTGGTGGTGCTGGTCAACCTGCTCACCGACATCACCTACTCGTGGCTCGACCCGCGGGTGCGACATGAGTAGCTCCCCAGATCCGCCGACGGGCGGCGGCGCCCGTGGCGCATCCCACCGTACCACGGGACCTCGTCGGCAGGGCCGACAGGCTCCCGCGGCGCGGGAACCGGCGGCGCGCGGCACCGGCTTCGTTGCGTTTGTGCGCGAGTTGCTGCGCCGCAAGCCGGCCGGGGCGGTGTTCGGCGGCATCGTCGTGCTGATGCTGTTCGCCGGCATCTTCGCCGACCAGCTCGCGCCCCACGACGTGAACGCGGTGCGCATGACCGACCGCCTCAAGCCGCCGTCGGCCACCTACTGGCTCGGCACCGACCAGTTGGGGCGCGACCTGTTCAGCCGCCTGATGCACGGGGCGCGCATCTCGGTGACCATCGGCCTGACCGCCACCACGTTGAGCACCGGGCTCGGCATCCTGATCGGCGTGCCCTCCGGCTTCCTCGGTGGCCGGCTCGACATCGCGGTGCAGCGCGTCGTGGATGCGTTCATGGCCATTCCGGGCATACTCCTGCTGATCACCATCATGTCGCTGGTGGGGCCGGGCATGCTGCAGATCATCCTGATCGTCGGCACCTATTCGGGCATCCAGGCCTCGCGCGTGATCCGCGGCGCCGTGATCGGCATCAAGGAGAACGCCTACCTCACCGCCGCCGAGGCGATCGGCACCAGCCGCCTGAAGATCCTGCTGCGCCACGTGCTGCCCAACGTGGTACCGCCGGTGATCATCCTGTTCTCGACCACCATCGGTTACGTGATCCTGGCGGAAGCGTCGCTGAGCTTCCTGGGGTTCGGCCTGCCGCCGGAGATTCCCAGTTGGGGCGGCATGCTCAGCGATGAGGGGCGGCGCTACATGGAACGCGCGCCGAGCCTGGCGTTCTGGCCCGGCTTCTGCCTGGCGCTGGTGGTGTACTGCCTGAACATGTTCGGCGACACCCTGCGCGACCTGCTCGATCCCCGGCTGCGCGGCGCCAGCGGGCGGATGGGCGGCCGTGGCATCAGCCGGATTGCGGCGCGTGCGGCGCGGGGCACCGGCCGCGGGGAGCGCGCGGGATGACCGGTGCGAGAAGGTCGTGCGCGGAGCGCGGGACGGCTGCGCGGAGTCGGGCACAACCGGCATCCTCGTGGGAGCCACGGCGGCCTGCACCCCGAATGCCGGTTACCGCGGCGGCTGTGGTGACCAGCCAGTTGACATGCAATCGGAGTGGTGTAGACTCAGCAGCCCGTGGCGAAACTCCGGCTGCATTCGAGCGGCGATCCATCCCGGCTGGCTGCGTTGCTCCTCGCTCACATATCGCCCCGAAACCGCCGTCCAATGGACGCCGCTTTCGGCCCATCCCCACCTACGCGTAGGAGCCTGTCGGAACCCGACAGACTCCTACGCCCTGATATGCTCGTTCGTCGCGCCTTGCCAGCCGGGCGCCTCGCCGCTCTCGGTGCGACGCCGGGTTCCACCACGGGCTGCTAGCGGCGGCAAGCGAACATGGCCGGGTATCTGATCAGACGGACGCTGCTCGTCATCCCCACGCTGTTCATCGTCACCCTCATCGTCTTCTTCACCGTTCGGCTCATTCCCGGTGACATCATTACCTTGACGCTGTCTGAATTGGGCGGCGGCATCGGCAACATCGACCGCGAGCGGCTGGAAAAGATGCTGGGGCTGGACGTGCCGGCTCACGTCCAGTACGTGCGCTGGATCGGAAATATCCTGATGCATGGAGACCTGGGCAACTCACTGCGCTGGAAGACGCCAATCACCGAAGAGATAATGCGCCGCATCCCGGTCTCTTTCGAAGTGGGACTGTTGGCCCTTATTCTGTCGCAGCTCGTGGCGGTACCGATCGGTGTCTACTCCGCCCTGCGGCAGGACACGATCGGCGACTACGTGGGCCGCATATTCGCCATATTCGGTATCGCCGTTCCCGGTTTCTGGCTGGCCACCATGGTGATGGTCTACCCGTCCATCTGGTGGAACTGGTCGCCGCCCGTGCTGTATGTGCCCTTTTCCGAAGATCCGCTGGAAAACCTGAAGACGGTCCTGGTTCCCGCAATCGTGCTGGGCATGAGCATGTCCGGCGTCACCATGAGGATGTCGCGTACCATGATGCTGGACGTGTTGCGCCAGGACTACGTCCGGACCGCCTGGTCGAAGGGTCTCCGCGAACGGCTGGTGGTGTTCCGGCACGCGCTCAAGAATGCGTTGATTCCGGTGATCACCTACATCGGGTTGATGATTCCGGTCCTGATTGGCGGCCAGGTGGTGATCGAGAAGATATTTGCACTGCCGGGCATGGGCATGCTTGCGGTGGACGCGCTGAGCTACCGGGACTACACGATTGTCTCCGGCGTGAACCTGTTCTTTGCCGGATTCGTGCTGCTGGTCAACCTTGGGGTCGATCTGACCTACGCGTGGCTCGATCCGCGGATTTCATACGACACCGGGCGGGATGCAGGCAGTGAGTAGTCGCGCCGAGCAGACCGGTGCGGGCGCCGCGGTGGAGCCGCTCAGACGGGGTCCGCTGGTTGAGTTTTGCGGCCGGTTGGTCCGGGAAAAGCCGCTGGGGGCGCTCGGTGGAGTCGTGGTCCTGATGTTTTTTTTCACCGGGATTTTCGCGCCGGTCCTGGCCCCTGACGGGGTCAATGAGCCGCATCCGTCCGACCGCTTGAGCCCGCCGTCGGCGCAGTACCTTCTGGGCACCGATACGCTCGGCAGGGACATGCTCAGCCGGGTCATCTACGGAGCTCGAATATCCATGATGGTCGGCGTATTCGCCACCCTGCTGTCGGTCGCGGTGTCTCTGCTGATCGGTATCCCGAGCGCGTTCCTCGGCGGCAAGTACGACATGCTCATGCAGCGCTTCGTCGACGCCTGGATGTGCTTTCCCGATATCCTGATTCTGATCACCATCATGTCGATCGTCGGGCCCGGTATCGGACAGGTGATATTGATTGTCGGATTGCACATGGGCATCACTACTTCACGGGTAATAAGAAGTGCAGTGCTCGGCATCAAGGAACAGGTCTACGTGCAGGCGGCGGACGCCATTGGATGCCGGCTGTGGAGGATCTTCGCGCGCCACCTGCTGCCCAATATCATGCCCGCCGTGCTGATCATCGTTTCGATCAGAATGGGGAGCGTCATCCTGCTGGAAGCCACGCTGAGCTTTCTCGGATTCGGGGTCCCCCCGCCGGAGCCGAGTTGGGGCGGTATGCTGAGTCGCACCGGACGCAAGTACCTGTTCCTGGCGCCTGGCCTCGCGCTCTGGCCGGGCCTCGCCCTCGGCGCCGTGATCTACGGGGTCAACATGTTCGGAGACGCGGTGCGCGACCTGCTCGATCCCAGGCTGCGAGGGGGCGCCGGCAGCTACGCCGGCATGGAGACCAAGAGAACGGCGATCCTGGCCGGCAAGACAGAGTCTCAGTAGTAGAGGGGGCTGCCGACATCTGCCGGCAGCCCCCGGTTCATGCTTGCACGTCGGGCTCCTGGTCCTAGTGGCCCATCTCGTTTTTCAGTTGCTGGTCGATCCAGACGTACTTCATGACGTTCAGCTTCTGGTCGCAGCCGTGGGTCTTCTCCTCGCCGCGGAAGTGCTTCAGCCATGGCTGCCAGAACACGAACTCCTTGGCCAGGGCAAACGGAATGATCCACGTATTCTCGTACGGCATCGCGTACAACCGGTGGAACATTTCATCCTGCTTTTCCTTGTCGGTTTCCTTCAGTACGGCGAGCCGCAGGTTGTCATACACCGGGTCGCTGACCTGACTGGCGTTCCATCCGATGCCGGTCTGGTACCAGCTCAGGACGTGATACGGAGGCAGCACCGACATCGGGTCATACTGAGAGAACATCCCGTCGTATTCGGCGGCATATTCGATGTCCTTGTAGACACCGTGCTCCATCACTCTGATGTCGACGTCGATACCGACCGCCGCCAGGTAGCTGACCGCGAGCTCATACAACTCGAGGTCCATTACCGCGGAAATCGGCATATCCGTCTTGAAGCCGTCGGCGTAGCCGGCCTCCGCGAGAAGCTGTTTCGCCGCCTCCGGGTCATAGCCGAAGGTGGCCTGGACTTCCGGGGTGAACCAGTCGATCGGTTTGATGTACTGCTTGGGCCACGGCAACGACAGCTTGGCGTACGGATACTCTTCCGCGTTGCCGCCGTAGTAGTCCTCCGCGATCTCCGTCGTGTTCACGGCCATCGCCATGGCTTGCCGCACCCGGATATCGTCGAAGGGCTCCCGGTCGACACGCATGCTGAAGCCCCAGGCGTTGCCTCCCGATCCAGCCACTTCGAGGTATTCGAGCTCGGGATTCGTCTGTTGCAGACTCTCCGCGGTGCGCCAGTCGATATTCTGTTGTGAACCGCCGGCCATCGCCACCTTGCCGGTCCGCAATGCGGCCATGCGCGTGGACTCGTCCGGTATCATGAGGACATTGAGCTCGTCTGCGTATGGTAGTTGAAGGTTTTGGTCCGGATAACGCGGATCATTCTCCCAGTAGTCCGGATTGCGCGCATATTGCACCTTCGATCCGGGCACGTAGTCGACCAGCATCCAGGCTCCGGTACCGACCGCATTGTGCCAATCCTCCAGGTCGCCGTATTGCTTGACGACTTCCGGCGGCTGAATGACGAAGCCGCAGCCAAAGCACATGGTAGCGAACGCCAGGAACGGTCGCGGCTCCGTGGTAACGATCTTGACTGTGTAGCGGTCGGGAGCGGTTACCTCCGCGCCGGCAAACCATTCCACGTGAACGTCGCCGAGGTGCGGGCTCTTTTCGGTGTAGCCGCTGCCCAGGCCGTACTGCCGGTGCAGCGTGAAGACGACGTCATCGGCGGTCAGTTCGCGACCGTTCATCGGTTCCTTGTTCTGCCACTTTATGCCCTGCCTGACGCCGATGGTAAGGGTCAGAGGATCGACCTGCTCCCAGCTCTCGGCGATGATGCCGTACCACTGGTCCCAGGTAAACATGGCGCTCTGGAACTGGTTGTCCTCGATCGGCGTCCTGATGTCTATTGCTCCGAAAGCCTGGTAGATACCGGCGGTAAACGGCGTTCCGGTCTGGTGATAGCGCCACTGATCCCAGGAATCGACTGCAGTGAACGCGGTCGGGATGTTGAGCACGCCGCCATGCTGCGGCTTCGGCACGGTTTCACCGAGCCAGTTTTCCACCATCTCTTGCTCGATAACGGCTGCCCCTTCTGATTCGCCGGTTGCCCACAGCACGGTTGCTGAGGTTGCCAGGATTGCGATCAGGACAGTTGTGTAGCGATTCATAGTCACTACCTCCCAATGTGTGTTGTCCGGGTCGATGAATCGACGATTCGACTCACTTATAGTCGTGTCTGGTGTCGAGAACCAGCGTGCACCTCCCTTCTCCATTCATGGAGACGGCTTGAAACCCACTTGGGGCGGTGGGTGGCCTTCCTGTAAGGTCACGCGGACGTGCGTCTTCGTCGGTGCTCAGCTCGGTGAGGTAGGGTCCATGGTGCATTCACGGTACCGGCGAGCGCGTACGCCGCCGGAGTTGTGGGATGCGCGTCCGTTGTCACTGCAGGTCATTTTCATGGTGAAATCTGCCCCAGAAGCCCGATCAGGAGGCTATCCTACCTGCGCGGTCCTGTCAACGGCGCGGGGCGGGGCGTTGCGGGGCGTGCGGGGCGAGGCGGGCGAGAGGCGGGTGGCGGCGGGTGGCGCAGGCGCTGGGTTGGCGCGATTCCGAACGAAACGCACCGGCCGCAACGGGCAGGCGAACGGCGGACGAGGGCTGGACGGCGCCCCGAAATCGGCGCCCCCGCACGCCTGCCACGGGCGCGCCTCCGGTCCAGCCGGCCTATACTGGAAGCACGCCACAGGAGAGACGCATGGAGCAGGGAAGGGATTCGCATACGGCAAGGCCGCACGAGACAATCGAGCGTGACGCTTACGCCACGTTCGACCGGCTCGCCGAGGGCATCGAACTGTCGGACACCGATCAGGCGCGAGTGGATGAAGCGGTCCGGTCGGTGAGCGAGAACGGATACGCCATCGTGACCGGCTTTCTCGACGACGAGCGCACGCGGCGTGTTCGCGAGGAGCTGGCCGCGGTGTTCGATCTGCCCGACCACCTGGTCCTCAAGGGCAAGCGCCTGCCGGCCGGCGGCGGAGAGCACACGATCCACGTCTGCAACCTGTTCGCCCGGACGCGCGCGGTGGATCACATCGCCACCGATCCGCTGCTCCTCAAGGTGATCGAGGGGGTGCTCGGGCCGGCGTTTCAGCTCTCGGTGGCGTGTGCGATGCGTCCCGGCCCCGGCGCCGTGAACCAAGTGCTGCACCGCGACGACGTGATGTACGGGGTCCCGCGCCCGCACTTCCCGGTGGTCGCCAACACGCTGATCGCGCTGGACGACTTCACCCGCGAGAACGGGGCCACGCGGGTGGTGCCCGGCAGCCACCGGTCGGTCGAGCCGGTCGACCAGGACGCGGAGGCGGTCGACGCCCAGATGCCGGCGGGTTCGCTGCTGGTGTGGGACGGCGCGGTGTGGCACGGCAGCGGCGCGAACCGGACTCCGGATCGGTATCGCACCTCCATCAACCTCAACTTCAACCTGAGCTGGCTGCGCCAGCAGGAGAACCAGTACCTCGGCATCCCCCGCGAGGTAGTAGCCGGCCTGCCGGAACTCCTGCAGCGCCTGCTCGGCTACAACCGCAGCCAGTTCGGCGGCGTCAGCCGCACCTCCTCCCTGGACTACTTCCGCAAACAGCGCCTCGCGGTACCGCACGGACGCTGAGCCGGGCGAGTGCGGATCGCTGTGTCAGTTGCGCGCCAGGGATGCCTGGATTTCATAGAACTCCTGGATAACGTTGGAGACATCTATGCGCTGCGAGCGAAGCCTTCCGTGAGCAATCTGGTTACGTACGTTGTAGTGCTGCAACACCCTCTTCCAATTCCTGGAACCCTTTTCGAGGACGAGCATCAATCGGCTCTCGAAGCTCAGGCCGGACAACCTCCGATCGTCCGGGTTGTACAAGGTCCATGCACGACGATCGCGCCAGTTGCCATGCGTCTGAGCATGCCGGATCGTGCTGCGGCATGCATCCACGATGTCGGCCTCCAATTGACCCCAGGCGAGCACGAAGTAGGCTTGGTCGTTGAGCCGCTGCTTGTGTTCGGTGCGGTCACGCAGAATGGTGTCGCCATCGGCCATGGCCTTGTCGCGCACAGCCTCCAGGGATTCGGCGACATCGGCATACAGGTCTGCGATGGCTCGCAGATCGCTCACTGAAGGACGCCGACCAGCCAGTCACGTGTGACGGGTTCGCGCTCGCCGCGCCGGTCGGCAAGCGATGCCTGCCAGTCCGCCCTCTCGAAGCTATCTGCGAGATCGACAATGAGGAAACGACGGTTGTTGCGCCTGAGGTCGACACGCCCGTTACAGCCGATGACCCAGAGTGCACGCGGCTCCAACGTGGCCACGTCGCCCGTCTGGTGGACCAGTTCGAAGGTCGGTACCTGCTTCGGTTCGACATCGAACTCGCGCATCAATTCCTCATACATGCGGACGGGAACACCCTCTCGGGCGGTCCATCCCTCCGGGAGCCAGCCGCCGATCATGGCATAGAGCGTACGCAAGCGGTTGACCCAGTCCTCGACGCGTCGCCGAATGTGGTGTACGTCGATTTGCTCATCGGTCACGTCATCCAGAACAGTCCTCATTTTATCCACCCAGGCCGTTGATCAATCCAGGTTGCCTGATTTGTGCGGTCGTTTCAACGCGCTGATGCTCCTCTGTCGGCGGTTTGATCGGGCGGGGGAGATCGCTGCTATCCGGTGTTGCGGAGGCCGGCGGCGAGGCCGTTGACGGTGAGCAGGATGGCGCGCTCGACACGCGGATCGACGGTGTCGGAGGCGCGGTGCTGCTCAAGCAGGGCGATCTGCAGCAGGTGGAGCGGCTCCAGGTAGGCGGAGCGCACGTCCAGGGTGCGTTTCAGCACCGGGTAGTCGGCCAGCAGCGCGGGCTTGCCGGTGGCGGCCAGCACCTCCCGCACCGAGCGCTCATGCTCGGCGGCGATCAAGTCGTAGATGTGGCGGTGGGCGGCGGGTACCAGGGCGTCGACGTAGCGCCGGGCGGTGACCAGGTCGGTCTTGGCCAGCACCATCTCCACGTTGGACAGGAACATGCGGAAGAATGGCCAGCGCTCGTACATGTCGGTCAGAAAGTCCACTCCCGCCGCACGCGCGGCAGCCAGCCCGCTGCCCACGCCGAACCAGCCCGGCACCACCTGCCGCGTCTGGGTCCAGCCGAACACCCACGGAATGGCGCGCATGCCGTCGATGCCGGCGTCCTTGCCGGGCCGGCGCGACGGCCGCGAGCCGATCTTCAGGGAGGCCAGCTCCTCGACCGGGGTGGCGGTCAGGAAGTAGGGCACCAGTGACGGGTGGTCCACCAGCGCTCGGTAAGCGGAATAGGCAGCCCGTGAGGCGACTTCCATGGCCGCGTTCCAGCGTTCCAGGTCGGCGGTCGGGCGCTCGGCGCTGCGGTGCAGCACGGTGGCCTCGATCGAGGCCGCCAGGGTCAGCTCCAGGTTGTCGCGCGCCAACCGCGGCAGCGCGTACTTGTCCGCCACCACCTCGCCCTGCTCGGTGATCTTGATGGTGCCGTCCACGGTGCCCCACGGCTGCGCCAGGATCGCCTCCGCGGTGGGGCCGCCTCCCCGCCCGACGGTGCCGCCGCGGCCGTGAAAGAAGCGCAGCGGCACGCCCGCCGCCGCGGCCACCTCGCGCAGGCGCAGAGCGCAACGGTTCAGTCCCCACTGCGCGGTGGTGATGCCGCCGAGCTTGTTGGAGTCGGAGTAGCCGAGCATCACCTCCTGCGGGCCGCCGCGAAGTCGCAGCAGCTCGCGGTAGCTCGGCTCGCGCAGCAGCTTGCCCAGGGTGTCGTCCGCGTGCCGGATCGATTCGGGGGTCTCGAACAGCGGCACGAAGCCGATCGCGGCGTGCCCCGCCGACAGGTCGACCAGGCCGGTCTCGCGCGCCAGCACCACGGCGGCGAGGACGTCGTCGGCACCGAGGGTCTCGGAAATGATGTAGCTCTCGATGGCGCGCGTTCCGAACCGGTCGAGGGCCGCGCGCACCGCCTGCATCGTGGACAGCGTCACGCCCGGCTCGTCCGGCAGCCGGGTGGCAGGGGTGCCGATCGGCCGCCGGCGGGCGAGTTCGGCGGCGAGTACCTCGAACCGCTCCCTCGGGGAGAGCGCCGCGTAATCGGGGGCGTCGGGCAGGCGGCGGTACAGTGCGGCCAACGCCGCGTGGTGTTTCTCGGCGTGCTCGCGCACGTCCAGCGTCGCCAGGTGGAAGCCGAATGCCGCCGTCCGGCGCAGCAGGCGGCGCACCGCGCCGTCGGCGATCACCTCGCCGCGGTGGGCGCGCAACGAGCGCTGCAGCAGTTCCAGCTCCGCCACCAGCTCGTCGGCGGTCAGGTAGTCGTGGCGCGGCACGTGGCGCGCGTGCTCGGCGATGCGCCGGCGCGTGTTCTCCAGGCGCCGGCGCATGAACGCCAGCTTGAGCCGGTAGCTCTCGCCGGTGTTGCGGCGCCGCGCCTCCCGGTCGGTTGCCGGCAGCGCCGCGGCGTCGCGGCGCAGGCTGCCTGCGAGTTCCTCCGACACCCCGTGGACATGCTCGGAACTGCTGAGCTCCGCGGACAGCTCGTCCACCGCGCGCAGCAGTCCGGCCAGCGCGCGGTCGTGCTGCAATTCCAGCACGGCCGTGGTCACTTCCGCCGTCACCAGCGGGTTGCCGTCGCGGTCGCCGCCGACCCAACTCCCGAAGTGCAGCGTGCGGGCGTGAGCGGGCAGCTCGATGCCGACCCGCGCGAGCTGGGCATCGAACTCGTCGAACAGTTCGCCGCTCACCCCGCGCAGCAGCTCCTCCAGGTAGTAGATCGCCGCCCGCGCCTCGTCCACGGGGGTAGGGCGGTTCACGCGCAGTTCGTCGGTCTGCCAGATCAGGTCGATCGCCTCGGCGAGGCGGCGCCGGATGCGCTCCCGGTCCACCGCGGTAAGGCGCGGGTCCGCCTGTTCGTAGAGCAGCTCGCCGATGCGCTGCAGCTTGGTGAGCACGGAACGGCGCGCGGCTTCGGTGGGGTGGGCGGTGAACACCGGCCGCACGTCGAGGCGATCGGCCACCTCGCGCAGCGCGGTGCGTTGCGCGACGTCCTCCCGGATGTGATCGAACAGCGCCCGCAGGCGTCCGCGGGCGATGCCGCTGCGAGGCCCGTGCTCGTCCACCCGGTGGGTCTGCTCGGCCACGTTGGCCAGTTGGAAGAAGGTGGAAAAGGCGCGCACCAGGTTGGTGATGTCGCCGATGTCGAGCCCGGCCAGCAGGGCGTCGAGCTCGGCGGCGGCGCGGTCATCGGCGCCGGGGTCGCGCGCCTGCTTGCTCTGCGAGCGCACCCGCTCGACCAGTTCCAGCAGCTCCGCGCCGTGCTGCCGCACCAGGGTATGGCCGAGCAGGTCGCCGAGCAGGTGGATGTCCGCCCGCATCGCCGCGTCCCGCGCCCGCGCTTCCCCGAGCCGTCGGCCGTCATCAGTCCCAGTCATCGCCGGGACACTGTGCACTGTTTCGCTTGCGTTGGGGTACGCGTGCTTCCTCACCGCCGCGGCGCGCCGGCGCGCGCCGTTGTGTTGGCGAATTCGGCGCCGAAGCAGGGCCCCGGCGCAGGCCAGGAAGGAGCCGTCCAGGTGGGTCAGCAGTCGTGCTGGCGACTTCGGCGCCGAAGCGGGGCCCTGCCGGCATCGGTTGCCGCAACCCTGCCGAGGTCTCTGCCGCCCCGGCAAGCGGTTCGGCGCAGGTGAACGGGGACCCCAGCGCCGGCGCTCGGTGCCGCGGCCAGACAGCAGCGGGCGACGGTGGGCGTCTGGGCCGCCATCGCAGTGGTGGGCGCTCACGGGGTACGCTGGCCGCATGCCCGTCAAGGAGCGTCCCGACTTCGTCCACCCGGTCACCGTGCGGCTGTACCACACCGACGCCGCCGGGGTGATCTTCTGCTCGCGACTGCTCGAGATGGCGCACGAGGCATACGAGGCGCTCCTGGACGAGGCCGGGCTGGGCGTGCCCCGGATCCTGGCAGAGGGCGAGGTGCTCCTGCCGGTGGTGGCCGTGGAAGCCGAGTTCACGAAGCCGATCCGCGTGGGCGACCGCTTGCAGGTCGAGCTCCGCCTGTCCCGTACCGGCGACCACTCCTACCGGGTGACCTACCGCTTCCGCGACCCGGCGGGCCAGGTCAAGGCGCGCGCCACCACCCGCCACGTCGCGCTCGACGGCTCCGGCGCCGGACCGGTGCAACTGCCACCGCCCCTGGCCCGGCTCGCGAATCGCCCTGGCGCCCCGTAGCTCAGTTCGTCCTCTCGTGACCGTGGCGTAGTCGCGGAGCGTGTGGACGTTCGAAGTACCTGGCGAGGTTTACTCGATTGGAGAGGCGATGGAGAATCACACTTCCACGTCCTGGTATTCACTCCATGATCCTGCACGACATGGGATCGGTTAGAAGTCGATGCGCCAGAGGGTGGTGGCTTGGCGGGCCATCCAGGATTGGCGGGCGCGGATCTTGTCGGGGGTCCAGGTGTCGTAGTCGTCGGCGAGCTTACGCGTTATGGCGAATTCGCTGGTTTGGTAGATTGTTCGTTTCGTACGGTAGCCGGCGTTTGCGGCGGCTCGATTGTCGGTCGCGGTGAGGAGTGTCAGGTTGCCGAGGCGATAGGCGCATGCGTCGCGCTGTTGGTCGTCGAACTGTTGCCAGTCGGCGCTCGGATTCTCGGGCAGCACGTGCTCCAGGTCGTATCGCGCGCTCTCGAAGTCGAAGCTGCTTCCCGATGCATGCCGTTCGATCTGGAACAGCAGGAAGCGGGCGACCTTCCTGTTTCGGCTGCTGGTGGTACGCAGCGTCTTGTCGGTGAACGCCGCACGGAACTCGGCGTCTTCCGGGTATACCGGACGCAGTTGCTCGACCGCGGCACCGGGGCCGGCGAGGCGTGACTGTGAAATTGCGACGGCTACCTAGTTGTAGACTGACTCCTGCTCGTTGCTCTGCCTCCCGCAGATCACGTTGTACCGCAAGGAAACTACCGCCACCGCCCTCAGCAGGCGCGCAAACCCTGCCCGGTCCTCATCGGAGTAGCGATCGAACGCGGCCAGCAACAGCGCCAGCGGTTGGCGTACGCTGAACATCTGCAACTGTGACAGGCTGGCGCGTTCACCGGCGGTCCACGAGCCGTCATCCGGGTTGCGGAGGGCCGCGTATACCCGCGCCTGGCGGTCGAGGTCGCGAACCAAGGCGAACACCTTCGCTTTGCCGTCGACGACGCCGCGAATGGTCTTGAACAGGTCTGCCTTGCGGACCAGGCGGTGGCGGCTGTTCCAGTACACGCGCAGGAATTCGGGCAGGCTCTCGCTGCCGAGCAGCCCGACAATCGACTCCCACCGGCCCTCCAGCGACGAGATTTCGGATTCGTGAGCGCCGCCGCGGGCAACCACCGAGAACAGGTAGTTCTTCAGCAGGTCGGTCGCCGAGAGGCGTACGCCGCGGGCGTTCAGCGTCTCGAAGACCTTGAATGCGTTCAGTTCGTCGGTCACGGTGATGACGGTAAAGAAGAGCCGGTCCACCGCCCCGTCGACGAAGCTGGCGACTGCCGTCCCGTCATCTGCCGATCGCTGCCGGATGCGATCCTTGAACCACGAGAACGCGCGGCGCAGGAGATGCTCTGATGCGTTCAGTCCGCGCTGCGGGAGCCGCTCCAGCGGTACCAGGTAATTCTGGTAGAAAGTGTCGTTGTGGCGGTTGAGCGTGAGCTTCGAACGCGGGACCAGGCTGACCGGATCCAGGTAGCCGATGTAGCTCGCGCGAAGCTGTTCGGCACGGCGCGCTTGCGGGTCGCCGGGATCATCCGGCATCGCCAAGTCCGACAGGTGGGAGACCGCGGCGAGCATCAGCAGGCTGAGTGTGGTCATGCGCTGCTGGCCGTCGATGATGTCGAACGCCCGGTTGTCCACGGACTGCAGCACCAGGTAGCCCATGTAGTGGGCGGGCTCGGGGTCGGCTTCGAACAGCCCGACAATGTCCTGCCACAGGTCGTCCCACTCGTCAGGCCCCCACGAGTAGTCGCGCTGGAACAGCGGTACCCGGTAGCTGAGCCCGTTGCCCATCAGTTGGCGGAACGTGTTGTTGGTAGTATTGAAGTTCATCCCGCGTATGACCGTACGGCGCGACGCCGCCAGTGTAGCACACGAGCAGTCCTGACGGTCGGCACGGTGAGCACCGGGCCAGCTTCCGGCCGGCGCGATGGGCTCGCCGGAGTTGCTGCCCGGCTCGCGGATGGCGCCGCCGGCCCGTAGCGCTCCGTGGCGCGTCACCGGCTGCCGGCTCGTTTCGGCAAGCTTCCCCGTTGTCCCGCCGAAAGGGTAGGGTAGTCATGCGATGAATCGACTGGACGACAAGGTTGCGATTATCACCGGCGCGGCCGGCGGCATCGGCGTGGCGGCGGCGCAGTTGTTCGCGGCGGCCGGCGCCAAGGTGTTGATGGTGGACCTGGAAGCGGAAGCCCTGGAGACGGCCGCGGCCACCGTGGAAGGGGAGGTCAGTCACTTCGCCGCCGACGTGACCGATCCGGCGCAGGCCGAGGCCTACGTGGCGGCGGCGCTCGAGCGCTACGGCGCGGTCGACGTGTTGCTGGCCAACGCCGGCATCGAAGGCGGCAACGATCCGATCGTCGACTGCGCCGTGGAGGACTTCGACCGCGTCATGGCGGTAAACGTGCGCGGCGTGTGGTTGGGGCTGAAGTACGTGATGGCGGCGATGCAGGAGCGCGGCAAGGGCGGCAGCATCGTCATTACCTCATCGACGGCCGGCGTGATGGGTCTGGCCGGAATGGCGCCCTACCACACCAGCAAGCACGCCGTCATCGGCCTGATGCGCTGTGCGGCATTGGAGGGGGGCAAGCACGGCATCCGCGTCAACACCGTCAACCCGGGGCCGATCGAGACCCGCATGATGCGCTCGATCGAGAACCAGTACCGCCCCGGCGAAGGCGAGAAGTGGAAAGCGGGTGCGGTGCGCTCGATTCCGCTCGGCCACTACGGCCGGCCGGTCGACGTGGCCAGAATGATGCTGTTCCTGGCCAGCGACGACAGTGCCCACAGCAGCGGCAACACCTACATGGTCGACGGCGGCTTCCTGGCACACTAGCGCACATCGGTCGAGCAACAGGAGCGTAGCGGGTATGCCCGTGTCGTTATTGCTCGCTGCTGCTCGTCACCGTCACCGTGGCGGTACCCTCGATTCCCCAGCTTCGGGGGCCGTGGCGAGCGGTGATCGTGGCCGTCCCGGTCGCGGCCGCCGTGACCGTGGCCGTGGCACCCGTTTCACCCCCGTCGTCCGCGCCCTGGACGGTCGCCACGTCCGAATCGCTCGTCGTCCAGTAGACCGTGAGTCCTTCTATCGCGTGTCCGTTCGCGTCCTTGATCGTGGCACTCAGCGTGTCGGTCTCGTCGACCTCCAGGCTCACGGAATTCGGTGAAACTTCCAGCGTCGTCGCCTTCTGGTAGGCGGTCACCTGCAGCGTGGCCGACTTTGCGCCGGTCGAGGACAAGCTAACTTGCATGGTCCTCGCGGCCTTGGTCATCGTGACCTTCAGACCGTCGTCCACCTTCGTGAGCGTGCAACACGGTCCGTCGGGGCCAGAGATGCTGATCCAACCGTATGACGCTTCGGTGTCCTCGTCGCCGTTCTCGTCCAGGATCCGGACGGTCACCGTCTCGGAGTCGCCCACCGCCTCGAACGTCAGCGTGCGCGGTGAAATGTCCACCCGCCTCTGCGCGGCCACGACATCCACTTTCACCGACACCGAGCAGTTGTTGGTGGTGTCGGATTCGCCCGCCACCGCGTCCACGCACGCACCGTAGTAGTACGCGCCGGTCGTCGCCGGTGCGGTCAGCGAGATCGACTCCGCGCTGCTCCCATACGCCGACAGCGCGTCCACCGCGTCCGTACCCACCTCGGTATCGGAGGTCGTGATGGTCGCGTCCGCCGACCGGTAGTAGCGCAGCGTCGTCGCCGCAGATGGTGCACGGGTGCCGTTCAACACGTCCGCCGACAGCGTGAACGTCTCCCCCGTCACCGGGTCCGTCAAGTCTACCTTCAGATTCGACATCAGCAGGTCCGGCTTCCACGCCTGAACGTTCACCTGCACCGCGGACGAGCAGTTGTTCGTCGTATCCGACTCGTCCGTCACGGTGTCCACGCACGCCCCGTAGTAGTACGTGCCCAACGAAGACGGCGCCGTCAGCGAGATCGACTCGGCGCTGGTCCCCGAAGCGGCAAGCGTCCCGACCGCATCCGTTCCCACCGACGTGTCGGAGGTCGTGATGGTCGCGTCCGCGGACTGGTAGTACCGCAGCGTCGTCGACGGCGACGCCTCGTCACCCGTGTTGCTCACCGTCGCCGACAGGCTGAACGTCTTTCCCGGATACTGGGTCGCGGCGTTCACCGTCAGCGCCACCTCCAAGTCGGGATACAGCGCCGTCACCGTCACCGTTACCGAAGAGGAGCAGTTGTTCGCCGTATTCGACTCACCCGTCACCGCGTCCACGCACGCTCCGTAGTAGTACGTTCCAGTAGTCGCCGGTGCCGTCAGTTCCACCGACTTGCTACTGCTACCCGATGCGGCAATCGCCGTGATCGTATCGGTGCCCATCTCCGTGTCGGAGGTCGTGATCGTCGCGTCCGCAGACCGGAAGAAGCGCACCGTCGAGGGTTGCGCCGTTCCGTCGTCGACATTGCTCACCGTCGCCGACACTGTGATCCGTGTGCCGGCGATCGGATCCCTATCGCTCACCGACACCGATGTAACCACCAGGTCGGGGGCACCCTGCGGCACCTGCGCAGTGGCTCGTACATTTACCAGGATCGATGAGGAGCAGTTGTTCGTCGTGTCCGTCTCGCCCTGCGATGCCTCCACGCACGCTCCGTAGTGGTACGTACCCGGTGTGGAAGGCGCCGGCAGATCCACCGACTTGCTTGCGCGACCCAACCGATCGAGCGCCGGTACCTCGTCTTCGCCCACCGGAGTGTCAGAGGTCGTGATCGTCGCGTCCCGAGACTGGTAGTAGCGTAGCGTCGTCGCATCAGCGGTTACCCCGCCACCATTCCCGACCGTCACGGAGAGGGTGAATGCCGCGCCGACTGCCGGACCGCCATCGCTCACCGAAACGTCAGCGATCACCAGGTCGGCGGCCATTGGATCCGGTGTCGCCGGCGGATCCGGTGTCGCTGGCACCGTTGTTACGGGACGGGCCCCGGCGTTGCTCTCGCTCGGACCGGTACCGGAAACCGCACCACTGCAACTCGCAAACACGACGAACATCGCGCAAGTGATTGCTGCCGGGACCAGAGAAGCTGCTCCGTTGGCATGATCACGGTTCCGACAAACCCGGTTGAAAGAGATCAGTACCTGCTCCAACCGCGGAGTCACAGTGCTCCTTAACCACTGACGCACTTCATTCCTCCCGCATTCAACTCCGCCCCTTGCAGTACACGTGACGCCACGCCGAGATCCCGATCCTTCGCCTGGACTTGGCCGTCACACCGCCACGGAGTCGGTGACGTGTATACCACGAACGCAAGCCTCCGTCGATAATCAATGCGTGAATAAATGGATTAAGATGGTGTAGATTTAGTGTTTGGTGTACTGGTTGATTGGCCAAGGAACCCTTCCGTCGCGCGGCGCTATGTGAGTGTCCGAGCGGCGCCCCGCCGGCCGGTGTAAGCCCGCGGAATCCTGCCTGCCGCTCACCGGCTGGCTGCGTATGGCTGCGTGGGCAGCGTCAGCAGGTACCCGGCAGCTCGGCGACTTGGCCGGTGTAGGAGACCACGCGCCCGAGCGTGACGCCCACTCCCTCGGCGGCCGGGTTCCGGCGTCCGGTGACGCGCACCTCCAGCCGGTGCTCGCCGTCGGGCAGGCCGGTTACCCACACCGCCGTGCACTGGCAGGCGTTGACCCACTGCTTGGGGTGGTACATATCGCGCTCCTGCACCAGCACGCCGTCCACCCACGCCTCCAGCACGCCGCACGTGCAGTGGATGTCTCCCTGCACGAATATCACGTTGCCGCGAAACCTCACCTCCAGCGCGTCGCCCGGCGTGTCGCTGCGCATCAGCGGCTCGCCTTCGCCGTGCCGGGCCCACTGCCCGCGCCACACCAGCCGTGCATCGGTGGCGGCAAACGCATCGACCGGCTCCAGGCCCGGAAAGGAAACCTCGGCCGGTGCGTCGTGGTGGAACGGCTGGCGGCGCACCAGCAGGTCGGATCCCCGTTCGCGGCCGCCGTTGGCCACCACGTTGGCGGCGGCAAGGCGCACGCACTCGTCGGTGGCGGTGACGATCGAGTACCTGGTGTGGTGGTAGATACGGTTCAGGTAGGGCCACATCTGCCGCTTCACGCGCTCGGGCAGCCCGTCGTAGCCGACCAGGGTGCCCATGATGCCGCCGGTGTTGGCCGTGTTGCTGTCCGTGTCCTGGCCGGCGCGGGTGGTGATCTCGATGGCGCGGTAGTAGTCGCCGCCGGAGTACAGCAGGCCGAGCGCCACGTAGGCGCCGTTGAAGCTGGCCTGGATGTTGAACTTGCCGCCCGGCTCGGTGGGGCCCCAGGGGCACAGGTCGTGGTTCCACTTGCCTTCGATCGCGCGCCACGCCGCCATCCAGTCGTCGGGATGGTCGCGGTGGCAGGCGAGCAGGTCGTCGATCAGGAGGCCGTACCTGCTGTCCGCCGGGATCGCCCGCCGGCCCAGTTCCACGACGCGGCGCGGGTCGGTCTCGAACCAGGCGGCCGCGTACATGGCGGTGAAGAACATGCCGCCGTAGATGCCGTCGCCGTAGTTCACCACCCGCCCCTGGCGCCGGCACAGGTCCTGCGCGGCCTCCGGCAGACCCGGCGAGATCATGCCGATGTAGTCGCACTCGATCTGAAAGTCGATATCGTCGGCGTGCGGGTTGTAGGCCGGATGCCCGGCCAGTTCGGCGGGAATGCCGGCCAGCAGGTTCTGCCGCGCCTGGCCGTTGGCGTGCCACACCAGGAACGCGCCCTCCCGGTAGGGCGCGGCGAAGTCCTCGCTGGTCGCGGCCAGCCCCCTGTCGGCCACCACCGCCAGCATCGCCATGTTCATGTACAGGTCGTCTTCGTTGACCAGCCACTCGCGCAGCGCGTGCTCCTGCACGTCCACGGCGCCAAGAAAGATGCGCCCGTTGAACGCGAACTCCAGCGGCTCGCCCATCGCCGCACCGTACGACTTTCCCACCCACGCGCCGAGGATCCGGTCCTCCAGCACGACCTTCGGAATCCGGACCAGCTCGCCGTCGTGGCGTGCGCCGCTGCCGTCGCTCATCTACGGGGTATTCGGCGGTGCAGGCCGCGGCATCGCCCGGCCGAGGCCTGCGCCCGGCTGCAGGACTCCGCGCAGCGCGTCCATCACCGAGCCGATGTCGGTCAGGTCCATCGGCAGCACCACCTCGGTGGCGCTGTTCGACAGCTTGCGAAGCTGCTCCAGGTAGGCCTCGGCGATCCGCAGGAGCATCGCGTCCTCGCCACCGGCCGCGGCGATCGCGCCGGCCACCTCCCTCAGCCCGGCCGCGGTGGCGCGGGCCAGCGCGGTGATCTCTTCGGCCTGACCCTCGGCCTCGTTGATCTGGCGCTGTTTCTCGCCCTCGCTCTTGTTGATCGCCTCCTGCATCTCTGCCATGGAACGGTTGATGCGAGACTCCATCTCTCCCACGCTGCGCGCGATTTCGGCCCGCTTGTCCCGTTCCGCGCGGATCTGGTACTCCATCGATTCCAGCACGCTGGCGGGAACATTGATATTCTGCACCTCGTACCGGGTCACCTTGACGCCCCACGGGTCGGACGCCTGGTCGACGCTGGCCACGATCTGGGCGTTGATGCGCTCGCGTTCCTCAAACGTGCGGTCCAGCTCCAACTGGCCGATCACCGAGCGCATCGTGGTCTGGGCAAGCTGCACGGTGGCATACTGGTAGTTCTTGATGCCGTAACTGGCGGCACGGGGATCAACCACGCGGTAGTACAGCACGCCGTCCACCATCACCTTGACGTTGTCCACGGTAATGCACGGCTGCGACGGCACGTCCATCGCCTGCTCCTTCAGGCTGTGGCGGTAGCGCACCCGATCGATGAACGGGACCAGGATGTGGAACCCCGCGGCCAGGGTCTTGCTGTAGCGCCCGAGCCGCTCCACTACCAAGGCCGTCTGCGCGCGCACGACGCGCACGCTGCGCACCAGCGCCCACAGCGCGCCCAGCGCGAACAGGCCGACGACGATCAGCAGTGCGGTCATGACTGGTCCTCCCCGGAGTCGGGACGCACGGCGGACCGCGGCTCGCCGCCGGCCGGCAGAACGCTTTGCAGCAGCGCCCGGATCTGCGCCACGTCGACCGGCATCACCGAGGTGCGGGCGCGCTCCAGGATCACTCCGAACTGGCCTACGAACTGCTCGGCGATGCGCATCGCCAGCGCCTCCTGGCCCTTCGGGAGCTGAGTTGCCGCGGCGATCTCGCGGATGCCGTCGGCGGTGGCCGCGGCCGTTGCCTCGATGGCGTGTGCCCGGCCCTGCGCCTCGTTGATGCGCCGCTGGCGCTCGCCCTTGCTGACGTTGATCGCCTCCTCGCGCTCGCCCTTGGAGAGGTTGATGCGGGCGGTCCTGGCACCCTCGCTCTCCAGGATGCGGGCTCGCTTCTCGCGTTCGGCGCGCATCTGTTGCTCCATCGCCTCCAGTACCCCGGCCGGCGGTGCGATGTCGCGAATCTCGTAGCGGGTCACCTTGATGCCCCACGGATCCGACGCCTCGTCCACGCTGCGCACGATGGCGTCGTTCAACGCCTCGCGTTCGGAGAAGCTGCGCTCCAGGTTGATCTTGCCGATCTCCGAGCGCATCGTCGTCTGCGCCAACTGGGTGGTGGCAAAGCGGAAGTCGTCGATTCCGTAGCTCGCCCTCTGCGGGTCGACCACCCGCAGGTACAGCACCCCGTCCACCTCTACCTGGACGTTGTCCTGGGTGATGCAGACTTGCGGCGGCACATCGATCGCTTCCTCCTTGAGGTTCTGCCGGTAGGCGACGCGTTCGAGGAGTGGAATGAGCACGTGGAAGCCGGGGCCCAGCATGCGGGTGAACTTGCCGAGCCGTTCGACGATGTAGGTCTCCTGTTCCGGCACGATGCGCACCAGCCGGGAGAACAGCCACACCGCGACACCCACCGCCAGCAGCGCCACCACGATATCGAATACCATCAGCCCTCCTCGCCGCCACCGTCGTCCAGCATGTCGTCGCTGAATGCGCGGGTCACTACCAAGGCCAGGTTGTCGTTCTTGACGATTTGCACAGCGGTCCCCGGGGTGAAGCTTCCTTCGTAGCTGCGCGCCTCCCAGGTCGTCCCCTGAAACCGCACCCGCCCCGGACGCTGCGGGGAAATCGCCTCCACTACCGTGGCCTGCTTGCCCGCGATATCCTCCTCGTCCCCGCCGCGTTTCACGCTGCCGCCGAACACCCCCCGCAACCAGTGGCGCAACGAGAACAGCGTCGCCGTGGAGGCGCCGAGCCACACGAGCACCTGTGGAACCAGACTCTCACGCAACCCCGGAATGAGCGCGGTCAGCGCCGCGGTCACCAGGGCACCGGCGCCGAAGAAGAAGATCATGAAGTTCGGCAGCAGGAACTCGGCGCCGATCAGCACCAGTCCCAACGCGGCCCAGATATAGGGCAGAAACTCCACACCCTGCCTCACCAGCAACGGTACGGGCACTTGCCGCGGCCGTCAACCGATCGCACGGTGCTTCCCGCGCGGCGTCAGTTCGCCTCCGCGATGGTCCGCGCGGCACGAGCCGCGAGCGTTCTGCGCGAGTGCTTGATGGCGCCGTTGTTCGCGTTGCCGGTGGCACTCGGTTGCGGCGGCAGGGGAAAGTAGCGGACGGGGTGCTTGAAGCGAGCGAGGCGGGGGGCGAGATGGGGTTCGATGTCGCGCGGAGGCAGCGGACCCGATGCCACCGATAGAAAGGCCGCCGGGCGGCTGCCGAACTCGGGGTCGGGGACGGCCACGCACACCGCCGCGAGCACGGCGGGGTGTTCGAGCAGCGCCCGCTCCACCTCCTCGGGCTGGATGTTCTCGCCGCCGGAAATGAAGCGCGCGTCGCGGCGCCCGGTTACCGACAGCCGGTTGCCGTCCAGCCGGCCCAGGTCGCCGCTGGCGAACCAGCCGCCGGCGCCGGCAGCCGGGCGCACGCGTTCCCGTTCGAGGTAGCCGAGGCACAGGCTACGCCCGCCGAGCAGGATCTCGCCGTCGCTGCTGGTCGAGACTTCCCGGTGGGGCAGCACGGGCGCGGCGTCGGCGAAAGTCTCGCGCGGGTCGCCGGGGCGGGTGGTGGCGACTTGCGAGGCCATCTCCGTGCAGCCGTAGGAGGCGCACACCGGCAGGCCGGCGTCGCGTGCCTGGCGCAGCAGCGGGGCGGACAGCGCGCTGCCGCCGATCAGGGCGGCGCGCACGCGCCGGGTCAGGGCCGGCCAGCCGGGAACTTGCAGCAGCCGGCGAAGCTGGGTTTCGACCAGCGATACGTGGGTGGCGGCCGGCAGCAGGCGCGACGCCGGGTCGTCCGCGGCGAGAAACGCGCCGCTGTCGGCGAACAGGGCACGGGCGCCGGCGCTGAGGGTGCGGAACAGGATGCTGAGCCCCGCCACGTGACTGAGCGGCAGCGCCACCAGCCAGGCGGCGTCGGGTGCGAGGGGGATGTTGGCCGCCGAGCCGGCGGCGTTGTAGAGGTGATTGGCCGTGCTGTGCACGACCGCCTTGGCTTCTCCGGAGGACCCGGAGGTGAACACCACGGTGGCCGGCCGGTGGATGAAGATGCGCAGCGGCGCGCCCGTTGCCGCGGACGCCGACACGGATGGAGGGCGCCACTCCACCGCGCCGGTCCGCTCCAGCAGCCGTTCGCGCTCGCGCGGCGCGGCGCGCGATGGCAACAACACCGCCAGAGCGCCGGTCGCCAGGACGCCGAACAGGGCGGCGGCCCAGGTCGGCGGATCCAGGTCGGCGGGCAGCGCGACGCGGTGGCTCGGTGTGACCCCCGCTACGGCCAGAGCCGCGGCGCTGCGCGCGGCGCGGTGCGCGTACTCTCGGTAGGAAACGGTGTGGCCGCGCCACTGCAGAGCCGGGGCCGATCCGTAGCGCTCGCCCAGAGCGGTCAGGTCGAGGACGCCCTCCGGCGCAACCGATTCGAGTACCGTGTCCGGGGGAGCTGTCACGGCCGATTCTCACGCAGCGCCCACCGCCGCGGACCGCCGCCGGAGACGCACCTGCCGCGCCGTGAGGTTCGCGCGTGTCGAGCAACGACCGGACGGGCGGTTCGGCGGTCGCTGGCCAAGCGATGCGGTGCGCGGCTCGACCGATAGTGCGCCGCCGCGAGCGGAGCGCGAGCGGGCGGCCCGGCAGCGGCGCACGCGACCGCGCCGGCGGCGTTGCTCCACGTGGGGGATCGAACGACCGGCATGCTCATGCGCCGGATGCCAGGAGCGCGGCTGCCGATGCGCCGGCCAACAGAAGGAGCGCCTGCAGCAGCAGTACCCTGGCGGTAGTCGCGAGCAGGGGGTTCAGCGCCGGACCGGCCGGTGTTGCGCGCAGGCGGGAGTTGACCCGGAGGGCCGGGACGAGCGCCAGGAGCGGCAGCAGCGCCGGCCAGCGTGCGCCGCCGGTACCGGCGGTCAGGAGCAGTGCTGGCGGCAGCAGCGCGCCGGCCAGCAGGCAGACCAGGTACTCGGTGCGCGCGAAGCGGTCGCCGAAACGGACCGCCAGCGTGCGCTTTCCTGCTTGCTCGTCGGTGGCGCGGTCGCGCACGTTGTTGACCACCAGGATGGCGGTGGCCAGCAGGCCGGGACCGAGACCGACGCCGAGTACCAGCGGCGGCAGCGCCAGCGCCTGCAGGTAGTAGGTGGCGCCGACCGCCACCGGGCCGAAGAACACCAGCACCAGCAGGTCGCCGAGGCCGAGGTAGCCGAGCGGGCGCGGACCGCCGGTATAGCTGATCGCGGCCGCGACGCAGGCGGCCAGAAGCACCGCCAGCGGCCAGCCGGCGCGCGCGACCGCTGCTACCCCCAGGGCGGCGGCGCCGGCAAACATCACCAGCGCGCCACCCAGCACCTGCCGGGGCGGGATCAGTCCCGCTTGCGTGACCCGCGTCGGTCCGACCCGCGCGTCGGTGTCGGCGCCGTGGCGCGCGTCGGCCCAATCGTTGTGCAGGTTGCAGCCGACCTGGATCAGCAGCGCGCCGGCCAGCGCCAGCAGTGCCCAACCCGGCGCGAACGAGCCGTGCCACAGCGCCAGCGCGCTGCCGGCCAGCACCGGCGCCACCGCCGCCCACAGCGTGCGCGGGCGAATCGCCAGCCACCAGGCGCCAACTGCGCCGGACGGTTTCCCGTTCACGGGAGCGGCTCCGCTCGTGCGCACCCCATCGGGAGCCTACAGGCGGTACAACTCGCCGAACTTGGCTTCCAGGTAGTCCAGGAAGTAGCGCGCGTTCAGCGGCTCGCCGGTGACCCGCCGGCAGATGTCGGTGGCCGAGTACACGCGCCCGTGGCGGTGGATCCGCTCCCGCAGCCAGTCCAGGATGTGCGTGAACTCGCCGCGCCGCACCTGCTCCTCCCAGTCGCCGATCTCGCCCGCCATGGCGGCGTGAAACTGCGCGCTGTACAGGTTGCCAAGGCTGTACGTAGGGAAATAGCCGATCAGGAACATCGACCAGTGGATGTCCTGCAGCACGCCATCGGCGTCCTGCTCCGGGACGATGCCGAGCAGTTCGCGCGACTCCGCCCGCCACGCCTCCGGCAGGTCGGCCACCTCGATCTCGCCGTCGACCAGGCGCCGCTCCAGGCCGAAGCGCAGCAGGATGTGCAGATTGTAGGTGACCTCGTCCGCCTCCACGCGGATCAGCGACGGCTGCACCGCGTTCACCGCGCGGTAGAACTGATCCAGACCCACGTCGGCGAGCGCCGGGAAGCGCGGCTGCAACTCGGGGTAGAAGTGCTCCCAGAAGGCGCGCCGGCGGGCGATCAGGTTCTCCCAGAAGCGCGACTGCGACTCGCAGATGCCAAGCGAGGTGCCGTCGCCCAGCTCGGTGGTGGCCAGTTCCGGCGCGACCCCGAGTCCGTGCAGGCCGTGGCCGCACTCGTGGATGGTGCCGAAGATGCTCGCGCTCAGCAGGTTGGGGTAGAAGCGCGTGGTGAGGCGGCCGTCGGCGGCGCCGAGGGTGGTGGAGAAGGGGTGCGCCGACACGTCCAGCCGTCCGGTGTCGGACGAAAAGCCCAACGCCGCCAGCAGGTGGTCGCTGAACGCGCGTTGCGCGGCCACGTCGTAGTCGCGCCGCAACACGCTGTCGTCGAGTTGCACGCCGGAGGCGGTGATGCGCTGCAGCAGGTCCACCAGCGGCGCGCGTAGCGCGTCCAGCACGCCGCGCAACTCCGCCGTCGTCATCCACGGCTCGAACTCGTCCAGCAGCGGGTCGTAGCGGGTCTGCTCGAAGCCCAGGCAGTCCGCCTTCTCGCGCGTGAGCTCCAGCGTGCGCTCCAGGTCGGTGCGGAAGATCGAGAAGTCGGACTTGGCGCGCGCCTCGCCCCAGCTCGCGTGGTTCACGCTGCTCTGCCGCGCCATCGCCTTCACCAGGTCTCCCGGCAGCCGGGTGGCGCGGTCGTAGCCGCGGCGCAGTTCGCGTACCAGCGCCCGGTCCCGTTCGTCCAGGTCGGATCGAGACTCGGCGGCGGCGATCAAGTCGCCCATCTCGCTCGTGGTGCGGCGCGCGTGCACCTCGCCCTCCAGCAAGGCGAGCTGGTCGGCGCGTTCGTCGATCCCGGCGGGAGGCATGCAGGTCTCCTGGTCCCACTGCAACAGGCCGGCCACGTGCTCGAGCAGGTGAATCTCGCGGTCGAGTTGCTTGAGCCGGGCGAGGGAATCGCTTCGTTCAGGATCGCTTCGTTCAGCGCTGTCACTCATCGCCTGCATCATAACGGCTCGCTCCCGTTTCGTGTCGCAGCCGTGCGTTGCCGTGCGTTGCGCCCCGGCCCGGTAGCAGGCCAGGCGGGAACCCGCTACGATGGCCTGAGGGTCGATGTCGCATGGCGGTGCGAGAACGCTGGAGCAGAACACGTCCGATCAGGTGGTCGACGCGCCGGTGTATCGATCTGCTGCTGCCGGTAGTTGCGGCCGACCGGCGGATCGAGGCGTTCTACCTGTTCGGTTCGCGCACCAGTGCAACCGCGCCCCCCGACTCCGATCTCGATGTGGCGGTCTACACCGGCAGCGGATTCACGGGAGACGATTTGCTGGCGTTGCATGGGGGCTTCGTACGCCTGCTGCGCTCCGACCGACTCGATCTCGTCTGGCTCAACCGGGCCGATCCGGTGGTCGCGTTCTCGGTCCTTCGCGATGGCAAGCTGCTGCACTATCGGGACGCCGACCGCCTGAATGGCATCGAGCGCCGCCTGACGCTGCACTACCGTGACCACATGCTCTACCTTCGGCGGCGCAGGAGCCGGCGCAGTGGTCTACCGGCCTGACAGCGTCGCGAAGCGGCTGGAGAAGCTGCGCGAGTATCAGGGCGATCTGGCGCAGTGGCGTGATCTGTCTCTGGATGAATACCTGGCGGACCGCAACACGCGCTATGCCGTGGAACGGCTGCTCCATCTCACAGCCGAAGCCGCCCTGGACATCCTGGATCACCTGCTGAGCGCCAAACAGGAGATCGTCAGCGATACGTATGAGGACGTGCTGTCCAACGCGCACCGCGGTGGATTTCTGACCGAGGAGCGCTACCGCGAGTTGCGCGGCCTGGGAGGGTTCCGTAACGTGCTGGCGCACGAGTACGTCGGCATCGACGATGCGACCGTCTACCGGCAGATGGGCAAGATGAACCAGGTGCTGCCCAAGCTGCTCGGGGATTTCGAAACCCTCCTGGCCCCGCCGCCGGATTCGCAGGGCTGACGGTTGCCGAACCGATCTTCCCGCGGAGTGTGTACGGTCACTCCGTGCCATGGAAGACGATGAATACCGATGCCGAAGCATCGGCCACCGGCCGGCTTTTTCGGACCAGGCTACCCGGTGCGTTGGCCGGCAAGAGTGGAGGCGAGGCCACGCAGGCTGGCCGCGTTGTGGGCGGCGGCGAACACGTCCACGAACGGCAGGGCGGCCTGCATGCCGCGCGTCTGCGGGCGGTAGTCGGTGTTGCCGAGCAGGGGGTTGAGCCAGATCACCAGGGCGGCGCGGCGCTGGATCTCCTCCATGCAGCCGCGCAGCAGGTCGATGTCGCCGGTGTCCCAGCCGTCGCTCAGGATGGTCACCACGGTGCGCCGGTCGAGGGCGGTGCGCCCGTAATCGTTCAGGTACCGTTCGAGCGATGCGCCGATGCGGGTGCCCCCGGACCACTCCGGTACCGTAGTGGACAGGCGGTCGAGAGCCGCGTTCAGGTTGGGACCGCGAAGCTGGTCGGTGATGCGGTGCAGGCCGGTGCTGAACACGAACGTCTCGATGCGCCGGTAGGCGCGCTGGAAGGCGAACATGAACTGGATCAGGAAGCGGCTGTACAGGTCCATCGACTTGCTGACATCGCAGATCAGCGCCAGCTTCAGGCGCCGCTGCCGGCGGCGCTGCAGGGCCAGGTCGAGCAGCTCGCCCGACCGCAGCCCGGCGCGCAGGGTGCGGCGCAGGTCGAGCCGGACGCCGCGCGTACCGGGCTGGTAGCGGCGCGAAAGGGAGCGGGCGAGCTGCCGGCCGATGGCCAGCAGCAGGTGCGACATCTGCTCCAGCTCGTCCGCGGCCAGCAGCGCGAAGTCGGTGCGTGCCGGCACCTGTTGCGGGCTGTAGGCGGCGGCCGACACCTCCCGGTCGCCGGCCAGCGAGGAGTCGCCCTCGTACTGCACCGACTGCTTGCCGCGCCGCGGGATCCGCAACGGCGGCAGGACGCTCTCCGCCGGGTCGGGGTCGGTGAAGTCCGCCTCCGCGAGGTTTTCCCAGTAGACCGGGTAGCAGGCGTCGAATACTTCCTGCTCGTCGCGATCCTTGGCGGTGGCGGCGCGCAGCGCCATGCGGAACCGCTCGGGATTCTGCATGGCCACCACCGCGGCCCGCGTCGCGTCAGCCTGTTCGCCCAGCCCCAGCGCGATCCCCGCCTCGCGCAGGTACCGGCAAAAGCCGACCATCCGCGCCGACAGGGCGCGTTCCGCGAGCGGTGCCCGGCTCGTTGCGCTCACTGTCGCGCCGCACTCCGCACGGCGCCGCGCTCGCGACGGCCCGCGCGGCGGATCCGGCGCCCGCCGGCCGCCGGCCCGTGCGCGGCGCAGGAGGGGTAATGCATGCTGCCGCCGCCGGCGCCTGGCCGCCGGTGGCGAGACTCCGGCTGCATCGAACGCGGATGCATCGCTGCCGGCCGCGCCGCTGCTTGCCCGCCCGTGCCCGGCAGGCTCGATCGCCGCGCCCTGCGGGCGGGGCACGGCGCCGCTGTCGGTCCAACCGAGGGTTTCACCGCCGGCCGCTAGTCTGACGCCGCCATGGCGGCCAGCATCTCGCCGGTGCGGCGGCGCACTCCGGTCACGTCGTCCTGGCTCTTGAACAGCACGCCGAGCGTGGCCGCAACCGTCGCCTCGTCGAGGTGGTCGCGGTGCAGCGCCACCAGCGTGGACGCCCAGTCCAGCGTCTCGGCGACGCCCGGAACCTTCTCCAGCGGCTCCCGGCGCGCCGCCTCCACGAAGCGGCAGATCTGTTCGGCCAGTTGCCGGTCGATGCCCGGCACGCGGCGCCGCACGATGGCCAGTTCCTTGGCGAAGTCGGGGTAGTCGATCCACAGGTACAGGCAGCGCCGCCGCACCGCGTCGGACAGGTCGCGCGTGCGGTTGCTGGTTACGACCACGTACGGCACGTGGCGCGCGCTCACGGTGCCCAGTTCCGGTATCGAGATCTGCCAGTCGGACAGCACCTCCAGCAGGAACGCCTCGAACTCCTCGTCGGCGCGGTCCAGCTCGTCCACCAGCAGCACCGGGCTGCGGTGGTGGCTGATCGCCTGCAGCAGGGGGCGCTTGAGCAGGTAGCGCTCGTCGAACAGTTGCCGTTCCCGCTCGGCCAGCGAGGCGCTGTCGTGTTCGCTGAGCCGGATATGCAGCAACTGGCGCTTGTAGTCCCACTCGTACAGCGCGGTGCTGGCGTCCAGCCCCTCGTAGCACTGCAGGCGGATCAGGTCGGTGTCCAGCGCGCGCGCCATCACCTTCGCGATCTCGGTCTTGCCCACCCCGGCGGGCCCCTCCACCAGCAGCGGCTTGCGCAGCAGCTCCGCGATCAGCAGGGAAGTGACGATGGCGTCGTCGGCGATGTAGTCCTGCTGCTCCAGCAGGCTGGCGATGCGGGCAGCTTCGCGGTCGGTATTCATCAGCGTGACGAGCATACCGAAGATGATAGAATCGGGATATGTCAGCCACCGAAACCGCCACCGAAACCGCCGCCACCGTCAGCGAGGACCTGCTTACCCAGTGGCGCGAGCAGGGCTACCTGCTGCTGCGCCAGGCCATTCCGCGCGACCAGGCCGCGGCCTTCCTGGCAGCCGCCGACGACGTGATCGCCTCCTACGAGGCGGAGCCGGGCTTCGCGCATCCCGGCTCCTATACCATCGTGCAGGCGATCTGGCGCACCGCCGGCCTGGACGACCTGATCGACCACCCCGGCACGTTCCCGACCATCCTGGGGCTGATGGGCCCCTACCTGCAGCTCATGGGCACGCAGATCTACGTGCGCCCGGCGGGCCGCGAGTCCGACTTCCGGTGGCACACCGACGCCGGGCGCTCGCTGCAGCAGATCCGCGTCACCGACGACAGCCTGCCGCTGAACTTCAAGGTGCAGTTCTTCCTGACCGACATCCCGGACCCGGACCGCGCCAACTTCTGCCTGGTGCCCGGCAGCCACCGGCATGAGTTTCCCGAGGCCGGGTTCCCCGCCGGCTCCGACCCGGACGGGGCGATCCAGCTCCGCGTGCAGGCCGGCGACGTGGCGATCTTCCCGCACAGCCTGTGGCACAGCGTCGCTCCCAACCACGGCGACTCGGTGCGGCGCAGCGTGACCTTCCGCTACGGGCAGATGTGGTGCCGCCCCTACGACTACGAGAAGGCGCCCGCCGAGGTGCTCGCGCGGATGCCGGCGCGCCGCCGCCGCCTGCTCGGCGACATGGGCGACGACTACATCGCCACCGACTACTACAAGCCGCACGACCAGCTCGAGGTGATGCTCGGCACCCGATAGCGGGCGAGAAGCGGGCGCCGGACGACGGTGTCGGACGCAGTGTTGCGAAATTGTAACCGTCGTTTTACTGCTCAATAAAGCTGGACGGGTACGTTCCCTGCATCACTTCACATCGATCGCATGGAGGTACGGAATATGAGATTGATGACAAGGGCCGCCGCAGCGGCGGCCGTCTTGCTGGTGGCCGTCTTGCCGCTGGCGGCGGACAACCAGGCATCGCCCGGTGTCCTGGTTACGGATGTCGACCCCAACGGGCCGGCGGCCGCGGCGGGTGTGCAGAGCGGCGACCTGATCGTAGGGATCGACGGTCAGCCGGTGGCGCACATCGGCGATCTGACCGGGGCGCTGGCCGACGCCGAGCACGCCGAGGTCACGCTCGCCATCAAGCGCGGCGAGGAGATGATCGACCAGGCGGTGGCAATCGACTACGTGTGGGGGCGCCCCCGTCTCGGGCTGATGGTGTCCAACGCCGGGCCGCAGCCCGAGCAACTCGGCAAGGCCGAGGAGCCGCACGATAAGGACGGGGAGATGGCTCCCGATGCCGGCGAGTTCTCCTTCGAAGAGCTGGCGGCTCCGGGCGCGATCGTGCTGGAGGTGGTTCCCGACAGCCCGGCCGCCGCGGCGGGCCTGCAGCCCGGCGACTGGATCACCGCCGTCGACGGTACCGAGTTGAGCGAGACGGCCGGCAACCTGGCCGAGGTCATTGGCGGATTCGATCCCGGCGCCAGCATCAGCCTCGACTACGAGCGCGCCGGCGAGGCGATGAGCGCCGCGGTGACCCTGGGCGAGCACCCGGAGACCGGCACCGCGATGCTCGGCCTGCGCTACCGTCCCTGGCCCTTCTTCCAGATGCGCGCCTTCGGGCGCGGCGACCTGGATCCGGAGGCGATGCAGGAGTGGTGGGAGCGCAACCGGGAACGCTTCGAACAGATGCGGCGCAACTTCCGGCACATGCAACCGGATGCGCCACAGCCCGAGGCTGCCCCCGAGGCAAGCCCGCAAGGCGCGATGTAGCGCCGTCCCGGCCCGGCGGTGCGGCGTCGCCGCGGCGACGTCCGACCGCCGCCCGGCACGCCGTCGCCGAGCCGGGAGTTCCCCTCCCTCACCGCCGCGCGCCGATTCCCGGCCCGCGGCGGTACTGCGTTACCGGCGAATCAGCCGGCGGCGCGCACTCCGTTGAGCCACTCGACCACGTCGTGGGCGCCCTGGTTCAGGAACGCGTAGTCGCCGACGGCCAGCACGAACAGGAAGCCGTCCTTCAGGCACTGCTCGGCGCCGCGTCCGCCGGTGGCGATGCCGGGCAGCTTGCCCACCCGCACGCAGGTCTCGCGCACCTCGCGGATCACGGCGGCGTGCCGGTCCCGGTCCGCCGGCTTGCTCAGGTCGACGCCCATGGTGCGGCTCAGGTCGCCGGGGCCGATCATGCAGCCGTCGACCCCGTCCACGGCGAGGATCTCCTCTGCCGCCTCCGCCGCCTGTGCGGTCTCGATCTGCACCATCAGCAGCACCTCTTCGTTGGCGCGGGCGGCATAGTCGCCGCCGTAGCTCAGGTAACCGGTGGGGCCGCCGCCGGAGCGCTTGCCCAGCGGCGGGTAGCGCACCGCCTCGACCGCGCGCCGCGCCTCGGCGGGAGTATTCACCATCGGCACGATGATGCTGAGCGCGCCGCGGTCGAGGAGCCGGCCGATCGCCGCGTAGTCGTTATCCGGCACCCGTACCGACGGCGTCGCCGGACCGATCAGGATGTGGTGCAGCGCCTGCATGGCGGTGGTGTCGTCCCACACGCCGTGCTGGCAGTCCACCTGGACGAAGTCGAACCCGGCCAGGGAGAACATCTCGCCGACCAGCGGGCAGCCGATGGCAAGCTCCGCGCCGACCACCGGTTCGCCGGCCAGCATCTTGCGTTTCATGGTGTTGTGCTTCACGCGCCCACCATGCCTGCAAAATCGGTGCCGGGTAAAGCCACGGCCTCGCCGGCGCTACGCTAACGCAGCCGCTTCCAGTACGACTCGCGCGGCACCGACGGGCGGAAGTCGCAGTGCGGGACGCCCAGGGCGTGCAGGGTGGCGCGCTCAAGCAAGGAATGGCCGCCGCCGGCGCGCCCCAGGTTGAGCGGCTCGCGCAGGACCATCGGCGGATTGGACATGAAGCGCGGCCGCCCGGAGTGGTTGTTGGAGGAGGCGTGCAGCATGAACGGGTGCAGGATCACCAGGGTGCCGGGTGCGCCGGTCAGTTCCACGAACTCCCGGCACTCCCGGATGAGCTCCCCGAACGCGCCCGGCGAGGCGCCCTCGGGACGGTCCGCCAGATAGCGGGCAATCACGCCGACCGAGTCGGGCGCGATGAAGGTGCCGCCGCCGCGCGGCGCCACGTCGGACCACAGCAGCACGGTGAGCAGCGCCTGCTCGCGGCTGTCGAGGAAGTGGCGGAAGTAGCTGCCGTCCTTGTGCCAGCCGGGGACATCGGGTCCCGGCGGCTGCCACGGCTGGTCGGCCCCGCGCCGGAAGTTGACGATGAACGCGTCCGACCATTCGAATGCATTGATGGTGGTGAAGTGCCGCGACTCGATCTCGTACACCTGTGGATCGATGCGCTCCTCGCCGCCCACCACGTCGCACAGCGCACCCCAGCCCCGCGGCGAGATGTCACTCACCGGCGCGGTGGTGTGGCGGTCCATCCACACGATCTCCTCCGCCCAGGTGGCCGCATCGTCCCGGTCGTAGCCGAGCCGGCGCCAGGCCAGGTCGGTCCAGCGCCGTGCCAGGCCGGGGTCCAGACAGTCGGGTACCACCGCGTAGCCGTGCTCCACGAAGTGATCGGCCTGCTCGCCGGTCAGCGTGGCAAGGGAAGTCATCGCAACATCACCGCCTTCGGCCGGACATCCTACACCGGATGGCCGCCGCCGAGCGCGCGCCCCGGCCGCCCCGGCCGCGCCGCATCCGGTCCATCGCCGGCGTCTGCACGCGCGCGCCCGCGGTAACCAATGGTTCGGGCGCGGTGCTGGTCGGAAACACGAACACGATGTTGGGACGGCTGCGCGTTTGGCCGGACACGGCACCGTACCGTAACACGGCTGGCCACGGTTGACGTGCGATCCCGTGAACACGTCTACTGATCGCGCCCACTCATGAGCAGCGCGGTCACCAACAACCTCCTGGAAGCGGACGGCCTGTGCCTGCAGTTCGGCGGCCTGACGGTGCTCGACGAGGTGTCGCTGCGGGTCCCGGAGGGCGGCGTAACCGCCATCATCGGGCCCAACGGCGCCGGCAAGACCAGCCTGTTCAACTCGGTGTCGGGCAGCTACCGCCCGCACGCCGGCCGCATCGTGTTCGCGGGCGCCGACATCACGCGTCTGCCGGCCGCGCGCCGGGCGGCGCTCGGCGTGGCGCGCACGTTTCAGAACATCGCGCTGTTTCCGAGCATGACGGTGCTGGACAACGTCAAGCTCGGCCGCCACGTGCACCTGCGCAGCGGCCTGCTGGCCGGCGGGCTGTACCTGGGGCGGGCACGGCGCGAGGAGCGGCGCCTGGAAGCGTACATCGAGGACGAGGTGGCCGATCTGCTTGGCATCCGCGAGATCCTCGGGGAGTCCGGGGCGGCGCTTCCCTACGGGCTGCGCAAGCGTGTCGAACTGGCACGGGCCATCGCCATGGAGCCGCGGCTGCTGCTGCTGGACGAACCGGCGGCCGGCTTGGGGCACGGCGACCGGGAACGGATGATGCGCCTGATCCGCGACCTGCAGCGGCTGCGCGGCATCACCGTGTTGCTGGTTGAACACGACATGCACGTGGTGATGGACCTGGCCGACCAGGTGGTGGTGCTGGACTTCGGGCGGGTGATCGCCGCCGGCACACCGGAACAGGTACGCGACGATCCGGCCGTTATCGCCGCCTATCTCGGCGCCGAGGCGGAACAGGCATCGTAGCGGACGGCTGCTGATGGAGTTTCTGCTCGAGATAAGCCTGGTCGGGCTGGCGGTCGGCGGAGTGTACGGCCTGATCGGCCTCGGCTACGTGATCGTATACCGCGCCACCCGCATCGTGAACTTCGCGCACGGCAACATCATGATGTTCGGGGCCTACTTCTACTTCACCGGGGCGGCGCTGCTGGACCTGCCCTGGTGGGCGGCACTGCCGCTGGCAGTGGTCGCCACGGCGCTGCTCGGGACCATCGTCGAGCGCCTCCTGCTGCGCCCGCTGGAGGGTCGCTCGCAGACCGTGGCGGTAATGGCGACGTTCGGCCTGGCGGCGGTCCTGCACGGCCTGGTGCAGCTTCTGTGGACCACGCGCGATTTCTTCATGCCGGACATATTTCCGCAGCAGCCGATTGTCCTCGGCGTGATGTACATCCCCGCCAACACCGGCTACGGCGCGCTGCTCGCGCTGGCCGCCGTGGCCGTGTTCGTGGTGCTGTTCAGGGTCACCAACCTCGGGCTGGCGATGCGCGCCACCGCATCCGACCAGGTGGCTGCGAGCTCGCTGGGCATCAACGTGCCGGCGATGTTCAACGTGACCTGGGCGTGCGCGGCGGCGACCGCCGCCCTGGCCGGCATCGTGGTGGGCTCGATCACCACGCTCAATCCCAACATGGGACGGATCGGGCTGTCCGTGCTGGCGGTGGTGATTCTCGGCGGCCTCGACAGTCTGGCCGGCGCCATACTGGCCGGACTGATCGTCGGCTGGCTGGAGGCGGTCACCGGTTTCTACCTGGGTGCCTCCTACAAGGACGTGGTGCCGTTCCTGGTGCTGCTGACCATCCTGATGGTGCGTCCGCACGGCCTGCTCGGCGCGCCGCGGGTAGAGCGGCTGTGACCGGACCCGGCGCGGCGCGTGCTGCCTCTGCAATACAGCGCGCGCGGGGCGCGGCGACCGGTCCCACGCAGGCGCGTCCGCGTCCGACCGCGAAGAGCGCGGCCGGCACGCTGCTGGCGGCGGCGGTGCTGGCGGGGATTCCGCTGTTCGGCAACAGCTACCACCTGCACGTGGCGTGCCTGTTCGGGATCATCGTGATCAGCGCCGTGGGTCTGAATCTGCTGACCGGTTATGCGGGCCTGATTTCGCTGGGCCACGCCGCCTTCATGGGGGTGGGCGCGTACGGCGTGGCGTGGTTCAGCGCCAACCTGGGGCTGCCGTTCTACCTGTGCCTGCCGCTGGCGGGCTTGCTCGCCAGCGGCGCGGGCATGGCTACCGGGCTGCCGTCGCTGCGCATCAAGGGCCTGTACCTGGCCATCGCCACGCTCGCCGCGCAATTCATTCTGGGCTTCGTGTTCAACGCGTGGGAGCCGGTCACCGGCGGGCGCGGCGGCACCAACGTTGCGCCGGCGCAGATAGCCGGCCTGCAGTTGAGCACCGAGCGCGAGATGTACTACCCGATCGCCGCAGTCGCAGTGGCGGCCCTGCTGTTCACGCGCAACCTGTCCCGCACCCGCGCCGGACGCGCCTTCGTCGCCATGCGCGACCGCGACAGCGCCGCCGAGGTGCTCGGCGTCGACCCGCGCCGCTACCAGCTTGCCGCGTTCGGCGTCAGCTCCTTCTTTGCCGGGATCGCGGGCGGCTTCATGGCCTACTTCTACAAGGTGGTGACCCCCGGCCAGTTCGGCTTCCAGCTTTCGCTGTTCTACCTGACCGCGATCGTGGTGGGCGGAATGGGAACTGTACAGGGTGTCCTGCTTGGTGCTATCTTCATGACCGCCACGCCGGCGGCGCTTGCCGCGGTCGCCGGCATGTTCGGGCCGCTCGCGGCGGGCCTCCTGGCCCCCCTGCGCGAGGTGCTGTTCGGTCTGTTGATCGTGCTGTTTCTGATCTTTGAGCCGGGCGGCCTAGCTGGTATCATCAATCGAATCAGAAAGTGGATTCAAACTCAACAACGCGGCGAAGGAGCAATCGGATGAAGAGCAGAGGATGGGAACTCATGCGAGGCATGGGTCGGAACTTGGCGGCGGTGGTGCTGGCCGCCGCACTGATCGGCGCGGTGGTGCCGCTGGTTGCCGACGAGCACGAGATCGTATGGGGCGCGTCGATACCGCTGACCGGCATCTACGCCCAGGCGGGCGAGCTTGGCAGTCTGGGCATGGGCGCCTACCTCGGCTACCTGAACGCCACCGGGGGCATCAACGGCCGGCCGGTGCGGCTGGCGAGCCATGATTCTGGCTCGATGCCGGAGCAGTCCCTGGCCGTATTCAAGCAGGTCATGGCCGAGGAAGAGGACGTGGTAGCCTTCTACGGCGACTCCACCGGCTTCGCGCTGCTGTCGGCGCCGGAGGTCAACGACCGCTACAAGGTGCTGATGGGCGGCAGCTCGCTGGCCACCGTGCTTGCCGATCAGGACAGGTTCCCCTACCAGTTCCTGACCGGGCCGACCTACGCCGAGATGGTCGGCATGCTGCTGGAGTACATCGCCGGACAGGGCGGCACCGACGGCGCGGCGCCGCGCGTGGCGCTGTTCTACTCCAACCTGGAGTTCGGTCGTGACCCGATCCCGTACGCCAAGGAGCGCGCCGCGCAACTCGGCATCGAGATCGTCGCCGAGATCGAGACCCAGCCGGCCGGCATCGACGTGGCCCCCGAGGTGCTCAAGCTGCGCCGCGCGCAGCCCGACTACGTGATCTTCCACGGCTACGTCGCCACGGTGTGGCCGGAAGTGATGGTGCAGGCGGCGCAGACCGGCGTCGATGCCATGTTCATGGGCACGTTCTGGGCCATGGAGCCGCTGATCATCCGGCAGCTCGGGCCGCTCGCCGACCGCTACATGGGCGTGTTCCCCTACCGCTACTACTGGGAGCAGGAGGAGTCCGCGACCCTGCGGTTGATTGCCCAGATCGCGCAGTCGCAACAGGTGGAGTACGTGCCGACCTATGCGCTGCAGGCGTGGTTCTCCGGCATGATCCTGACCGAGGTGATCAAGCGCACCATGGACGCCGGCCTGGAGCTGACCGGCGACAACCTGAAGGCTACCCTGGACGGGATAAAGGACTGGGACACCGGCGGCTTGATCGGCGTGCCGGTGACCTTCCGGAACAACTCGATACCGGTGGGCCGCATCTACCGCGGGAATTCCGCCACCGGACGCATGGACCCGGTGTCGGACTGGATTGTCCTCGACGACTGATCCGGGACCGGCGCTGCCGGTACGGTGCCGGGGTCACCATGGGCTGCCAGGCCCCTGCCGGCCGGCCACGCGCCGCGTCGGCCTGGGCCGGTGCCCTGGCGCCGTTGCCCCGGGCCGGCGTGACCCGGAGCTTGGCGCGAACGGTTCGGGCGCGTCTGGCCATTGCTTGAAGTAAACGCCATCGAGGCAGTGTACGGGCAAGGCGCGCCGGTGTTACGCGGCCTTTCGCTGCGCGTACCGACCGGGCGCATCGTGGCGTTGCTGGGCGCCAACGGCGCCGGCAAGACCACCACCCTGCGCGCCATCGCCGGGCTGCTGCCGTACGAGCGGGGGCGCCTCACGGCCGGCTCGATCACGCTGGACGAGCGGCGCGTGGACGGGGTGGCGCCGCATCGGCTGGCGCGCCGCCGCCTAGTCGCGGTGCCGGAAGGGCGCCGCCTGTTCACCGACCTCACCGTCGACGAAAACCTGCGCGCGTCCGCCTGGGCGCTGGTTGGGCGCCGGGCGCGCCCCCCCGGCGGGATCGACGCGGTCTACCAGCTCTTCCCGCTGCTGGCGGCGCGCCGCAACCACCGCGCCGGCTACCTGTCCGGGGGCGAGCAGCAGATGCTGGCCATCGGCCGCGCCCTACTCACCGAGCCGTCGGTGATGCTGCTCGACGAGCCCTCGCTGGGCCTCGCGCCGCGCCTGCGGGAAGAGGTGTTCGCCGGTATCGCGCGCATCAACCGAGACCGTGGCGTGTCGATCCTGCTGGTGGAGCAGAACGCCGTCCTGGCCCTCGACGTCGCCCGCTACGGCTACGTGATCGAACAGGGCCGCGTGGCGCTGGAAGGCCCGGTCGCCGACCTCAAGGCCAACCGCGAGGTGCGCGACGCCTACCTCGGCACCGGCAACCGCGGCTCCTGATTCAGTGGCAGGCAACAGCGCTTCCTGACCTGGGTGGACAGCCCGTGAGCCTGCGCGCCGGCAAACGCCGCTACGGGCGGCGGGAGTAGAGCAGGGGCAGGTGCTCGTCGTCGGCGATCGGGTCGCCGGCCCGCAGGCGGGATGCGACCGCCTCCGGCAGTGCGCTCCTCTGCCCGTTGCTAGCGCTCCTTGCGGAACTCCGTGTCGCGCAATCACCAGACGCCTCGGGACGCCAAGGCTCTCATCTGCGCGAGCGCTCGCTCAAGACTGGGAGACCGCCGCGCCCCGCGATCCGGACTCCAGGTCAGGCGCGCAAACGCGGCCAATCGGCTGGCGTACTCCGGTCCCACGCGGCGTCCACTTCCGGAGCGTGGGACCATCGCATTCCTGATGGATCGCCGTGCATGTCGCCGACATAGGTCAATCAGATGCTGCTTGGGGTTATCCAAATCATCCGGTTTGCTCGGTAGCCTTTGTACAGCAATTCCGAATTCGTCGGAGAAGCCCTGCCGGTCGGCGAGCATCCAGCTTTCCATCGCTCTCACGGGTATTCGCAGGCTTACGCGCGGCGCGGGTTGGCGACCCCCAAGGAGCCGGTCGACCAACTCCGGCGCACACGGAGCGTCGTGGTCCAGATCGCGAATTATCAGCCAATTGAGTGCGGCTCCGGAACGATTCAACTCGGGAATTCGCGGATCAAGCTTAGGCTTGCCTCCCGCCACGCGTGTGGGGAATGGATCGAACCCAACAAGTCGAATCAGTCTCTCGGCAACCGGAGCGTCCGTATCGCCCTCGACCGCATAGTATACGACCGTCATGCGGGAGCGAGGCGTTCCGGCAGGTCGTGTACCTCGGGCGGTGCCGTCCTCGGGGTCAGGATATCGGCCAGACTCATGCCGGCGTCGAGTAATTCCTCGACGCCGGGGATCGACGCTGCCGTCTCAGCCTCCGTGCCTTCCGCCGCTGGCGTCAGGAGCACCACCTCGTCCTTGCCGAGGCCTGGATCCTCCAGCACGTCTGTAGCGTGCGTCGTTAGCAAGACCTGCGGGCCCCCCGAACTGCGAACCCGGCTCAGGATCGTCGGGAGTTGGCGTACTACGGAGGAGTGCAACGACAGTTCCGGTTCTTCCAGGAGCACCGGACCGGCTTCCTTTTTGCCTTCCAGCAGTGACCAGAGAAGGCCGATCAAGCGTAGCGTGCCATCGGAAAAATCCCGCTCGTTCTGCCGCGCAGGTGTGTGCCGCCAGTGCTCGTAACGTGCCTGCAGATGCCAGAGACCGATCTCGTCCTGAACGAGATCAAGTTGATCCAACTGGGGGACCGCCGCCTTCAGCGACTGGCCTATCCTTCGCAGCCGACGCGTGCGGGTAGTCTTTGGCGTCTTCGCCATCCGGAGCAGGAAGTCGGCACCATACGGATCGTCGCTGCGATCACCGCCGCGATCAGGATCGCGGATCAGTTGCGGCACGAGGTGCAGATAACGAATCGATCCGAAGTACTCGACGATCTCGCGGAATTCGCGATTGGCGTTCACCTGTTCGAGGTAGGTCTGCGTCATCCGCTCGGGATCTTCCTTGTCGTCCTCGGTGGGGCGGCTGAGCACCGTCCGTCCGTCCCGCTTAACAACCTCGCGCCTGAGGATGGGGCGATGGCGGCCTCGCGGCTCGGCGGTAAAGGTCAACTGGTAAGACCAACTGGAACGACTTTGGTCATCGGCGATCGCAACGCCCATGGTGACGTGTCCGTGGTTGAAGTTTCTGGCGGCAAGGCAGCGGACGCGCGCCATGCCGCCGCGATTCGTGACGGCGTCCTGGAAGCCACCGCCCGGAGATGCGACCTGCCTGAGGAATCGGAGAGCGTCCAGGAGATTCGACTTGCCGGATGCGTTCGGGCCGATTACAAACATTCGTTCTTGCACCCCGAAGTCCGCTTGCTTGAAGTTCCGCCAGTTCTTCAGCGTCAGGTGAGTCAGTCGCATGGCATTCGGTAGCTTACCAGAACTCCGCCGCGAGCGGCTGAGGTCGGTTGCGCGGGCCTCAGGGACGCTGTTGACGCCGGACGGGTTGAGCATCATGATGCTTGAATGAGGACCACCTTGACGCTCGACCCCGATGTTGCCCGGTTGCTCACGGAAGAGGCGCACCGGCAGCGGAAGCCGTTCAAGCAGATCGTCAACGAAGCGATTCGCAAGGGTTTGGCGCCGTCGACCGGGGAGACGCGGCAGGGGCTGTTCCGCGTGCGACCTCACCGGACGTCTCTGCGGTCCGGCATCGACGTTGCATCGTTCAACAAGCTGGCCGACGAGCTCGAGGACGACGCCGTGATCGAGAAGCTGCGGGCAGAGCGGTGATCGTCCCCGACGTCAACCTCCTGCTGTACGCGGAGATCGACGCATTCCCACAGCACGAGGCGGCGCGCCGATGGTGGGAGCAGGTGATGAATGGCGAGCGTCAGGTCGGCATTGCTACCGCGTGTCTGTTTGCGTTCATCCGGCTCGCAACGAATCGCCGGGTGCTCACCGACCCGTTGTCGGTGGAGGACGCGATCGAACGGGTGGCACGCTGGCTTCGTCGGGCGCACGTGGTGTTCCTGGTGCCGGGTACTCGCCACCTGGACACTGCATTCCGGCTGCTGAGGAGCCTGGGAACCGGCGGAAACCTTACGACGGACGTTCAGATCGCCGCCCACGCGGTGGAGTACGGCGGCGAGGTATATTCAAAACGATGCCGATTTCAGTCGCTTCGCCGGTGTCCGCTGGGTGAATCCGCTCGCATCAGCGTCGAGTCAGTCGCATGGCTTCCGGTAGCTAGCCAGAACTCCCGCGGCGAGCGGCCGAGGCTGGCTGCGCGGGTTGAGGAACCTTGATCGACAGGGGCTGATCGGGAAGTCTGTGGCGCATGGACCTGAAGCAGGCGTTCGCCGTGTTCGAGTCTCCGCCGCGGGAGTTCGGGCCGATTCCGTTCTGGTTTCTGAACGACGACCTGGAAGAGGGGGAGCTGCTGCGCCAGCTACGCGCCTTTCGCGATTCCCACTACGGCGGTTTCGTGCTGCACGCCCGGGTCGGCCTGTCGCGCCGGGTCGGCTACCTGACCGGCGAGTTCTTCCGGCTGGCGCGCCTGCTGGTGGCGGAGGCCGCCCGCCTGGGCATGAAGGCCCGTGGCGGACTACCACGAGCAGCGGTTGGCTCTCGTCCTCCAATGGCAGGTGTTGGGCGAGGACAGTGAGCCGATTCGCGGCCTGGGGCTCGGCGACTGGTCGCGCCACCCGGGCCTGGAGCTGTTCTCCGGCGCGCTGCGCTACCGGACCGGGTTCGACCTTCCGTCCGCCGCCGACCGGTTGGAACTCGACCTCGGAGGCGTGGGCGACATCGCCGAGGCGTTGCTGGACGACGAGCCGGCCGGGGTGCGCATGTGGGCACCCTACCGTATTCCGCTCGCCGGTCCGGTCGCCGCCGGACGTCACACCCTGGAGGTGCGGATCACCAACAGCATGGCCAATGCCTACGAAGGAGCCCAGCTCCCCTCCGGCCTGATGGGGCCGGTGCGCCTTATCCTCCGACAGCGCCGTTGACCCGACGCTGAGCCGCTCGGTGCCGGTCGCCCTTGAGGGTCAGGCAAGGTCGTACGGTACCGCGATGATGTTGTCGTCGAGGAGGGTGACCTCGCGGACCGCGGCCACCACTACGCCTGTGCCGTGCTGCAACCGCGGGTAGGAGTCGCGGAAGGCACGTATGCCGCGCGCGTCGGCCCGCGACACGCGGGACCTGCTCTTCGCCTCGATGGCGACCAGCACCCCGTCCCGTTCCAGGATCAGGTCCACCTCCGATCCGGAGTGGAGCCGCCAGTGGTGGGGGCGCGGCGGATGGGCCATCGCGTGCGTCTGCTTGAGGAGGTCGAGGACCACATGCGTCTCGAACAGGGCGCCCTGAATGGGGTTGGCCAACAGCGCTTCCGGACTCGATATGCGCTGGGTCCACGCCGCCAGCCCGGTGTCGGCGAAGTACCCCTTGGGTCGTTTCGAGACCCGTTTCGTGGGATTGGCGGAGAACGCCGGTACCTCCAGCCATTGGAAGGTGGCCTGCAGGATACCCAGCCAGCGCTGTGAAGTCTGGTAGGTGATGCCAAGCTCTCGTCCGAGCTGGCTGTGGTTGATCTCCTGGCCGGTGTGGGCCGCGCACAGGCCGACGAAGCGGGTGAACAAGCCGGCGTCTTCCACCGCGGCGACGCTGCGCACGTCGCGCTCGACGTACGTCCGTATGTAGGACGCCAACAGGTCGGGAAGAATCTCGTCGTCGTGGTCCAGGTGCCTGGGGAACCCGCCTCGCCACAGGCGTGATGCCAGCGTCGCCTCGATCGCCCGCGATGGCAGCCGTTCGCGCCGGCGCAACCGTGACAGCGGGTCGGCGGCGAACAGGTCTTCGACCCAAACGCCGGCGCTCGCCGCACGGCCGCAGCGTTCGGCCAACGACAGGAAGGGGAGGTCAAGCACGGCAACGCGGCCCGCCATGCTCTCGCTGACCGACCGAAGCAGCATCAGGTTCATGGAGCCGGTCAGCAGGAATTGGCCGGGCGTACCGTCCTCGTCGACGCGGCGCTTGATCACCGCCAGCAGGTCGGGCACATACTGCACCTCGTCCAGAATCAGCGGCGGGCGATACTGGTCCAGGAACAGCTCGGGGTCGTCACGCGCGTTGCCGATGTCGATCACCGGGTCGAATACCACGCGAGCCGCTCCCGGCGCCACGTGCGACAGCAGGGTGCTCTTGCCGGACTGGCGCGCGCCGATCACCAGGACTACGGGAACCGCGCTTCGCAAGCGAGACAGTCTGCGCTCAAGGTGGCGCTCCCGATAGTTCATCCTCGAAAAGTAGGGATGGCATTCCTAGTTTTCAAGATTGTTCGCCGCCGGCGGTTCCTGGAGTCGCCGTTCGAGTGGGAGAACGCGGCGCGGCTGCTACGCGGCGAGGCCTCCCCAGCGTTCAGGCACCGCGTTTCTGAGCCGCGGTCGCGGCCGGGAGCGCCGCGGGCGTCGAGGCCGTCGATGCCGTCGAGGCTGGCTTCCTTGCGGCGCCTGCGCGCCGCCGGTAAGGTGGCGTCCGATGAGAAATCATGCTGAAAAGGACTGACGGAGCCGGGGTGGCGGTAGAACTGCATCGCCGGTCGGCGGGCGAGCGGATTCACGAGACGGTGCGCTACCTGCTGCGCTCCTGGGAGTTGTACGCGTTCGTACTGCCGGCGATCATCCACGTGCTGTTGTTCCGCTACCTGCCGATCTACGGGCTGCGCATCGCGTTCACCGACGGGTTCTCGCTACGCACCGGGCGCTCGGCGCCGGAGTGGAACGAGTTCGCTCACTTCATCCGCTTCTTCAACTCCGCCTACTTCATCCCGGTCATCCGCAACACCATCGTCATCTCGCTGTACAGCCTCGCCACCTGGCCGATCCCGCTGGCGCTGGCGCTGATGATCAACGAGGCGCGCAGCCGCTTCTTCAAGAAGAGCGTGCAGATGGTGACCTACGCCCCGCACTTCATCTCGACGGTGGTGGTGGTCAGCATTATGTACTTCTTCCTGAGCCCGCGCATCGGCGTGGTCAACTCGATCATCCGGTTGCTCGGCGGGGAGGCGATCTTCTTCATGGCCAGCCCGGCCTGGGGGCCGTCGCTGTTCGTGCTGTCGGAGCTGTGGCAGAACGCCGGGTTCAACGCGATCATCTTCCTGGCCGCCCTGAGCGCGGTCGATCCGTCGTTGCGCGAGGCGGCATTCTGCGACGGCGCCAACAAGCTGCAGATCATCTGGCACGTCGACATCCCGTGGATCATGCCCACCATCGTGATCCTGTTCATCATGCGCCTCGGCCAGCTCCTCACCATCGGTTTCGAGAAGGTGCTGCTGATGCAGAACGACCTCAACCTCTCCACCCTGGAGGTGGTGGCCACCTACACCTACCGCTCCGGCATCCTGCAGTCGCAGTACGACTACGCCACCGCGGTGGGCCTGCTGGAGACCGTGGTCAACTTCGCCATCCTGGTGCTGGCCAACCGGCTCGCGCGCCGCGTCGGCCAGACCTCGCTGTGGTAGGGCCGCGTTGGTAGATTTCCGCAGCCGCGCCGACCGGCTGTTCGACCGCGTCAACGTCGCCATGCTCACGGTTGTCCTGGTGGCCACGCTGTATCCCGTGTACTTCGTGGTGATCGCGTCGGTCAGTTCCCCGACGCTGGTGTCCGCCGGCCACGTGTACCTGTGGCCGGAGGGCTTCAACGTCGAAGGCTACACCTACATCCTGCGCGACAAGCGCATCATGATCGGCTACCGCAACTCGCTCATCTATGCGGTCGGCCAGACCGTCGTGTCGCTGGTGCTCACCATTCCCGCTGCCTACGCCCTGTCGCGCCGCGACATGCGCTGGCGCGGGCTGATCATGTTCTACTTCGTGTTCACCCTGTACTTTACCGGCGGCATCATTCCGTTCTACGTGGTCGTGCTCAAGCTAGGTCTGAAGGACTCGATCTGGTCGCTGATGCTGCCCAACGCCGTCAACGTGTTCAACCTGATCGTGGCGCGCACCTTCTTCCAGTCCAACATCCCCGACGAACTGCTGGAGTCGGCGCAGCTCGACGGCTGCACCAACACGCGCTTCTTCATCAGCATCGTGCTTCCGGTGGGCCAGGCGATCATCGCCATCGTGGTGCTGTTCAACGTAGTGCAGAACTGGAACGCCTTCTTCCACGCCCTGCTGTTCATCAACGACCAGGCCAAGTACCCGCTGCAGCTCGTGTTGCGGCGCATGCTGATCCTCAACCAGCTCCTGTCCGGCGGCGGCGAGGGCCTGGAGGCGCTGTCGCCGGAGGAGATCCAGCGCCGCCAGCTTTTGGCGGATCTGCTCCGATATGGTACAATAGTGGTGGCCATCGCCCCGCTGATGATCCTCTACCCCTTCATCCAGCGCCACTTCGTCAAGGGCATCATGGTCGGTTCCATCAAGGGTTAGCCCCCTTTCAGCAAGCCGTACCTAAGCCGTAATGGCAACGGGTCCCGCCTGTGCGGGACACATCACAGAGAGGAGGATGCAATGAGACGTGCATTCATATTGATTTGTGTCGCAGCGCTGCTGGCGACACCGGCGGCCCTGTTCGCGGCCGCGGCGGGCGAGGAAATGGCCTCCCCCGACGAGCTGACCGCTCCCGGCATATTCCCGGTCGAGCCCGCCATCACCATGGTGGCCGGCCACACCTGGACCCACGATCCCGAGGACAACCCCTGGATTCAGAGCTGGGCGGCGCCGACCGGCGTGAACCTGGAGTGGGTGCTGATGGACAGCACCGAGAAGATGTCGATCGTGTTCGCGTCGGACGACTACCCGGCGATGATGTTCGGCGTCACCGGCCTGCACAAGAACCTGATCGCCCAGTTGCTGCAGGAGGGCGTGGTGACCGATCTGCGCCAGCACCTCGGCAAGGGCTACACGCCGAACCTGGACCGGATCTTCGCCGAGAAGCCGGAGGCGCTGGCCTACATGATGAACCCGCAGGGGCAGATGCAGGCGCTGGCACGGTTCCTGTTCCTGGAGTCCAACTACCTGGAGCAGAACTACATGATCAACCGGCGCTGGCTCGATGCGTTGGGCCTGGACGCGCCGACCACCACCGGCGAGCTGCGCGACGTGCTGATCGCATTCCGCGACGGCGACCCCAACGGCAACGGCAAGGCGGACGAGATTCCGTTTGCGTTCGTGGTCAACGACGGCTTCGCCCAGCACCTGCGCTCGATGTACGGCATCTGGGGCATGCCCACCAAGAACGGCATCGCGATCCGCGACGGCCAAGCCTACTTCGCGCCGATCACGCAGGGCTACCGCGACCTGATCACCTACATGGCCGACCTGTACAGCGAGGGCCTGATCGACCCGGAGAGCTTCACCATGAACTCGAACGACTTCAACGCCAAGGTGGACGATCCGTCCGGCAACATCTACGGCTTCGTGGTCGCGCGGCGCGGCTTCACGCCGGTCAACGACGCCACCGTCAACCGCGGCGAGTTCGAGTCGATCCCGCCGCTGCGCGCCCCCGGTTACGAACCGGAGATGTGGGTGCATCCGGGCCGGCTGGCGATCAAGAACGTGTGGTTCATGACCGACGTCAACCCCTATCCCCAGCACACCATGGCGTTCGTGGACCGCTTCTACACGCTCGAGAACAGCGTGCAGGCGCAGTACGGGTTCGCACCGGAGGGCGTGGCACAGGAGGGCGGCGTGTGGGTTCCGCAGCCGATCGATCCCGAGCGGCGTGCACAGATCGCCACTCAGGGTACGTTCCCGAGTATCTTCCGCGAGGAGGACTTCGGTCCCAACATCGCGATGGATACGGCCACCCAATTCCTGTATGACCAGTATTACGAGCACTACGTGCGGTTCAAGGCCAAGGAACAGTGGGTGCGCGCCGAGTTCTCCTCCGAGGAGCAGACCGAGGTCAACACCCTGCGCACCGACATCGAAAAGCTGTGGAAGACCAACCAGGCGCGCTGGATCACCGGCGCCGGCGACATCGACCGTGAGTGGGACGACTACGTGAAGCAGATGAAGAACATGGGTATCGACCGCTACGTCGAGTTGCACCACGCTGCGCACAGCCGCTTCCTGAACGAGGTCGGCGACTACCGTTAGATCGTTCAGAACCGTCTTTCGAACCCCGGGATGGCCGGCGGGCTGCGTGCGCAGGCTGCCGGCCCATCCCATCCATTGATCCGGGGGCGACCCTGCTGACCGTTACCACGCAGCAAAGAGATCTCTATCGCCGCGAAGGCTACCTGCACCTGCGCGGGGTGTTGCCGCGCGACCTCCTGCGCCTTACCGGGCACGTTCTCGGGCGCTGGGCCGACGAGACGATCGAGCAGTGGCTCGGCGAAGGACGCATCGCGGATCCGCGCAAGGATCTCGACTTCGGGCACCGCTTGGTGCAGGTGTGGCACGATGCCGGCCGGCCCAAGTACAGCCGCAGCCCGCGGCGCGACCTGGTGAGCCCGGAGATGTACCGCATCCTGGTGCACCCGGCGCTCCTGGACGTGGCCGAGGGCCTGCTCGGCACGCCGGAGGTTTCCGTGCACGGCATCTTCAACGCCCGGCCCAAGCTGCCCGACCAGGCCTGGACCCGCACCCCGTGGCACCAGGACGCCCAGTACTACCCGGACGCCGCGGACGGCCACGTGCTCTCGCTGTGGTACCCGCTGCAGGCGGTCGGTGAGCTCAACAGTTGCCTGCAGGTGGCGCCGCGCATGCACCGCGGTCCGTTGTTCGCCGGCCACCACGACGAGGAGACCGGCTTCCTCGGGCTCTCGCCGCAGGACCGCCAGGCCCTGAACGGCGTGTCCGTCGAGATGCAACCGGGCGACCTGCTGTGCTTTACCGAGAAGACCCCGCATCGCGCGCTGCCCAACCACTCCGACGCGGTGCGCTGGTCGCTCGACGTCCGCTACGAGGCCACCGACCATGCCACCGAGTCGGGCCGCGACAAGGGCTTCGTCGCCCGCAGTCCGCGCGATCCGGCGGCGGTCGTCCGCTACGCCGAATGGGAGCGGCGCTGGGCCGGCGTGCCGCAGGGAAGCTATTGATGACGAATCTCCTGAACGCGGTCTGTGCCGCTGCGTTTCTGGCGGCGCCGGCGGCGCTGTTCGCTTGGGGTTCCGCCGAGCGTGGAGCCTCGGCGGACGAACCGACGGCTGCGGGCATTTTTCCGGTCGAGCCTGCCATTTCGATGCTGGCCGGCCATACCTGGAGCCACGATCCCACCGACAACCCGTGGGTGCAGAGTTGGGGCGCGCCCACCGGCGTGAACCTGGAGTGGGTGTGGATGGGCGCCGAGCAAATGCCGATCGTGTTCGCGTCCGACAACTCCCCGGACATGATGTTCGGCGTCGCCGGCGGGCACAAGAACCTGATCGCCGGGATGCTGCAGAACGGCGTGGTGGCCGACCTGCGTCCGCACCTCGGCAAGGGCTACACCCCGAACCTGGATCGCATCTTTGCCGAGAAGCCGGAGGCGCTGGCCTACATGCTCAACCCGCAGGGCCAGATGCAGGCGCTGGCGCGGTTCCACTTTCTGGAGTCCAACTACCTGGAACAGAACTACATGATCAACCGGCGCTGGCTCGATGCCCTGGGCCTGGACGCGCCGACCACCACCGGCGAGCTGCGCGACGTGCTGATCGCGTTCCGGGACGGCGACCCCAACGGCAACGGCAAGGCGGACGAGATTCCGTTCGCGTTCGTGGTCAACGACGGCTTCGCCCAGCACCTGCGCTCGATGTACGGCATCTGGGGCATGCCCACCAAGAACGGCATCGCGATCCGCGACGGCCAAGCCTACTTCGCGCCGATCACCCAGGGCTACCGGGACCTGATCACCTACATGGCCGACCTGTACAGCGAAGGGCTGATCGACCCGGAGAGCTTCACCATGAACTCCAACGACTTCAACGCCAAGGTGGACGACCCGTCCGGCAACATCTACGGCTTCGTGGTGGCGCGGCGCGGGTTCACCCCGGTCAACGAGGCCACCGCCAACCGCGGCGAGTTCGAGTCGATCCCCCCGCTGCGGGCGCCCGGCTACGAGCCGGAGATGTGGGTGCATCCGGGCCGGCTGGCGATCAAGAACGTGTGGTTCATGACCGACGTCAACCCCTATCCCCAGCACACCATGGCGTTCGTGGACCGCTTCTACACGCTCGAGAACAGCGTGCAGGCGCAGTTCGGGTTCGCGCCCGAGGGCATCGCGCAGGAGAACGGCGTGTGGGTGCCGCAGCCGATCGATCCCGAGCGGCGCGCGCAGATTGCCACCGCCGGTACCTTCCCGAGCATCTTCCGCGAGGAGGACTTCGGGCCCAATCTGGCCATGGATACGGCCACCCAGTTCCTGTTCGACCAGTACTACGAGCACTACGTGCGCTTCAAGGCCAAGGAACAGTGGGTGCGCGCGGAGTTCGCCTCCGACGAGCAGACCGAGGTAAACACGCTGCGCACCGACATCGAGAAGCTCTGGAAGACCAACCAGGCGCGCTGGATCACCGGCGCCGGCGATATCGACAAGGAGTGGGACGGCTACGTGCAGCAGATGAAGAACATGGGCATCGACCGCTACGTCGAGCTGCACCACGCGGCGCACAGCCGCTTCCTGAACGAGGTCGGCGACTACCGTTAACCTCCGCCACCGTAACGTACCCGGGACCGGCAGGGCCGCTCACGCGGTCCTGCCGCCCTCCTTTCCCGGTGCGCCACTCAAACCACCAGTTTCGTAAGAGTCCGCCAAACCGCCGCACGCCCGCCGACCACAAGCGCGATGGTGTGGGCCATGGAAGTGTGGCCAATGCTTCACCGTTGGTATAGTTTGTGAGCAGTGAGGGAGACCGCGACCACGTAATGCCGGAAGCAGCGTCCACGCGCCCGAACACTGACAGCCGCGCGCGGAGCCGGGTCAACAACGTGCTGCCGCAGGATCGATCCGTCCATGAGTGGTACCGGTTCGTGCTGTCGTTTCCGCCGCACCTCGTTCAGGACTATATCGGCCGGTTTGACATTCGTACCGGAGGTACCGTGCTCGATCCGTTCGCCGGCACCGGCACCACCCTGGTAGAGTGCAAGAAGCGAGGCATCGCGAGCGTAGGCATCGAGTCGAACCCGATGGCACAGTTCGCCAGCTCCGTGAAGTTGGACTGGTCAGCCGACCCTGACGCGTTGTCTGACTACGCAGCAGCAGTGGCCGAACGAGCACGCGCCGCTATTGCCCGGGATGGTTACTCTGACTGGAACGACCTTCCTTTGTTCGGCGCCCGGAACGGGAACGGGACCCGCGCGCCGTTACGAGGTCTGACTCCGGAGCAGAACAAGCTGTTGTTGAAGGACTCGATCAGTCCCCTGCCACTGCACAAGACACTGGTCCTGCTCGACGCCATCGATACCGGCGGTGCATCGCCATTACCGCGCTACGGCCGGCTCGCACTCGCACATGCCCTGGTGCGAGATATCGGCAACCTGAAGTTTGGTCCCGAGGTGGGAGTCGGCAAGCTCAAGGAAGACGCACCGGTCGTGGATTCGTGGCTCGGCCACATGCGGACAATGATCGACGACCTCTCGCAATTGCGAGACCGTGCGACGGTCTCGGCATGCATTCACCAGGGAGACGCCCGACGAGTCGATCGGATACTGCGCCCACGCTCGGTGGACGCCGTGATTACTTCCCCACCTTACCCGAACGAGAAAGACTATACGAGAACGACGCGGCTGGAGTCGGTGATCCTCGGGCTGATCGGCGACATGTGTGGCTTGCGACAGCTCAAGAAGGACCTTATCCGCTCCAACACGCGTGGCGTCTACAAGGGCGACGAAGACGACCTGGAGGTAGCGTCGCACGGCGCCATCCAGGAAATCGCGCACAAGATAGAACATCGCCGATTGGAGATGGGCAAGACGTCCGGGTTCGAGCGCATGTATGCGCGCGTGACCAAGCTCTACTTCGGCGGGATGGCAAAGCACTTTGCGGCGTTGAGAACCATCCTCAATCCCGGTGCGAGGCTCGCTTATGTCGTGGGCGATCAGGCATCCTATCTCCGCGTGATGATACGTACCGGAACCCTGCTCAGCGACATAGCACAGTCGCTCGGCTACCGGGTGGAGGGCATCGACCTGTTCCGCACTCGCCTGTCGACCGCCACTGGCGAACAACTTCGCGAAGAAGTGGTATTGCTGCAGTGGCCAAAGTGAGCCGGCAACCGATACATCGCTACATAAGCATGTCCGGGTTCAAGGACCGCCTACAACAACACGTCCTTGATGGTCGTAAAGTACTCCGCGAACGTGCCGTCCAGTCCTTGGACGAGTACGCGCTTGACATCAGATACTGGTAAGTCTTGAAGTGCGTCTATCGCCGCTTCCCGCAGTGCATTCAACTTCGGCAGATCAAGTGCCAACCTGTCGATTGTCGTGGCAGCCGCCTTGTCAGAAATTGAACGCGGGACTATTTCACCGTTGGCGGTGAAGCTGAATCTCGTCTCACAGTCTTGTTGCAGAGGCGAAATGAGTGCTCTTTCGTCGAACCAACTGCCCTTTCTGTGGCCACAGTGAACGGGCTCGCCGGATGACCGTTCTCGCAGACAGGAGCAAAGCAGGTTTCCATAATCGAGCTGAAGATTGGAATACTCCTCTTTCGGGTAAAAGTGCTCCACGTGGCTGTCATCCACCGCGATGCGGCCCTCACAATAGCAACAAATGAACCTTGCTCTCTCATCAAGGATTCGTGAATAACTACCTTGAGTGGCGAACTCAAACGATTCCACTTTGGTCGATGCGCCATCTTGTCCTCTGATTTCCAGGCCGTGAACTCGCGAGGCTCTGCACCCTTGGTGATCTTTTTCATGAAGCTACAGGCCCCTCAGAGCCTCCTTTCTCCGAATATGCATCCGAGCCCTAACCAGATCGGGATCCTCTCCTATCGTGCTTCTCAGATCCGACACCAGCTGCTTTGCGGCCGGCAACTCGTCCCTTTGTATCGCCAGAAACAGATCGCTCAAGCGCTCCTTGATCTCTTGAGGACGCTCAGGCACGTCCATGACGTCTTCAAGGATGCGCCCCGCCATCTGACCGAACGAAGCGTCAGGCCGGCTGGCGCTGACGCCGGACTTGGTTCGATCCAGGATCCAGATGCGCTCCGGTGCCACGTGGCTGATAATCTGCGGCGAGTGTGTCGAAACCAGGAATTGGCAGTTCGGGAACGTCTCCTCCAGTGCGGAAACGACGTGCCGCTGCCAACCGGGATGAAGATGAAGGTCGACTTCGTCGATCAATACGACGCCCTTGCCGACAAGAGAGTCCTGAAGCGTGGGGTTGGCGATCGCCATACGGCGTGCCAAGTCGCCCACCATGGCAAGCGTGCACTTTTCGCCGTCGGAGAGCTGGTCAACCCTCAGCTCTTGACCACACTTGTCGACGACCATGCGTAGTGGTGACCTCCTGATCCGGAGGCCGCTGAAACCGGGAATGAACTGCTCGACAGCGATCCGTACGGCCTGTAATTCCCGATCACGGAAGTCCGCAGATTCCAGGCGACGTTCATTCTCCAAGTCTTCACGATCTCTGAACCACTCAAAGAATACACGGAAGCTCCTCCACTTCCCTGACAGTGCTTGGTCATAAGCAGACAGTCGGTCGAATGGATGCGTCTTCCGGATACGTAATGGTATATCTACAACGGCACGATTGGTGGGTTAGTATACTGCTATTGGAACTTCAAATAATTCGTCTTCCTCCAATCGTGTGTGAATGAAACCGACGACTGTTTTTACTTCCCCAAGTCCGGTAATCGACTGCTTTTTGCGCCCTCTACGGGTCTTTGCCACACTCCAAGATACGAGATGATCCTTGAACAATGTTTCTACGGCGCAACGCGTCTCGGACATACCGTTGGTTATGTCGTACTCAGAGAAGAAACGTCCTGTGCCGCTGGTCGAACGTATGCGGCCCACCAGCCGAGAGAGCATGATGGCTGCACAGTCCAGAATCGCGGTCTTGCCGGCTCCATTAACGCCCGCCAGCAGGTTGACCTTGGCGGAGAAATCTAACCGGAGATCTCGAATACCTCTGAAGTTGGTAAGCGTAAGAGACTTGAGTATCATCGCAGTCGCAACGGTTTCTGACCGATGGAGGAAAGCTCTCTCCCCCGGCGACATGGTAATATGAACTTGCATCGTGTTCCAGTACTCCGGCCGCCGGCACCGCCGGGCTGGTATTCGGACGCAGGCATGGCTCCGGTGGGAAGCGGACGGAGCCTCGCAGGTTGGGGTCGAGGAGGCCGCGCGGGGCGTCGCACACGCAACGTATAGCAGTCGGCAGCGCGCGCGGCTCCATGTACGGACTTTCCCTGATGGCGGGCGCCACCCGGCGCACGACCCGCATGTTGTTCGGGCCAGAGAGACGATGATCATCGGCAGCAGACCCTGCCAGATGATGGTCTTGATGGCGAGGATGATGAACGGTCGCAGGAACGTGAGCCGTTGAAGTCGCATCCATCCGCATTCGGGGCGTCTTGACTTGCGGCGCATGAAGGGGTAGGCCGTATCGGATGTCCAGCACCACCGTGGGCAGTGCCGGCCGCGGCTCGCTGCGACTGGCCGCCCGGTCCCGGCGCGTCCGGTCCGGAACCGGGCGCTTGATGCTCGTGGCGGTGGCGACCCTTCCGGGACTCGTCACGCTGGCGGGCTGCTCGCAGGTGCGGTGCGCGTTCGACCTCAGACGTGCCTGCGCGACGACGGTGAGCGCGGTTGCCACCGCGCCCTCGCACACCTTCGTGCTGAAGAGCGACGGCGCGCTTTGGGCCTGGGGCCGGAACTCGTCCGGCCAGCTCGGCGACGGTTCCACTACCGACCGCGCCAGTCCGGTGCAGGTGGGCGCGGGAAGCAGGTGGCGAACTGTGGCCGCCGGGGCGGTGCACACCGTCGCGGTGCGGCGCAACGGCACGCTGTGGGCGTGGGGCTCCAACGGTGCCGGCCAGCTCGGCGACGGCAGCACCACCGACCGACCGAGCCCGGTGCAGGTGGCCGGCGGCGGCCGGTGGCGCGCCGCTGCCGCCGGCTTCGGGCACTCCGTCGCCGTGCGCCGTGACGGCACGCTGTGGACGTGGGGGCGCAACGACCTCGGCCAGCTCGGCGACGGCGGGTGGGAGAACCGGTCGAGCCCGGTACGGGTGGGCACGCACGCCGGTTGGCAGGCGGTGGCCGCCGGCGAGGCCCACACCGTTGCCCTGCGCGCCGACGGCACGCTGTGGGCCTGGGGCGCCAACTGGAGCGGTCAACTCGGCGACGGCAGCACCACCGACCGACCCGAACCGGTGCAGGTCGGGACGCGGGCGGACTGGAGCGCGGTCGCGGCCGGCGAGGCCCACACCGTCGCCGTGCGCAGCGACGGCACGCTGTGGGGCTGGGGTGCCAACGGCACCGGCCAGCTCGGCGACGGCAGCACCACCGATCGCCGCGAACCGGTACGGGTGCCGTCCGGTTCCGACTGGCGGGCGGTGGCCGCCGGCGAGGCGCACACCGTGGCGCTGCGCATCGACGGCACCCTGTGGGCGTGGGGGCTGAACAACCGCGGCCAGCTCGGGCAGCGGTGGACGGTCCGGCGCCAGCTCAAGCCGGAGCTGGTGAAGCGGTTCCGGGACCTGTGGAACTGGACCTGGGACGACGACTGGCACGCGGTCGCGGCCGCCGGCCACGGCACCGTGGCGCTGAAGACCGACGGCACCCTGTGGGGCTGGGGCAGCAACGACCACGGCCAGCTCGGCCAGTGCGCGGTGACCGATCCCTCCTGCCCGCCGGTCAACCTCACATTTTAGCTTGGCTTGGCAGGCCGGTCCGGCCGAGAGCGCGCCGCGCGACCGACTCGTCGACCCCGTGGGGCGGCGTAGCGGGCGGCGGTTACGGGGCGCCGGCGCCGGTCTCTCCGCCGGCGGCCGGGGCGCTCGAAAGCTCTGCGCCGGCCATCGCCGCCGTCGCCGCAGTCGTCGGCGCGGGCGGCGCTTCCACGCACTCGGCGCGCTTCCCGTCCGTGCACGCCCGGCCCTCGACCACGTCGATCAGCGTGTCGGACGGCTGCGCGCTCCAGTTCGTGCGTGCCCCGGACGGCCACAGGATCTCCACCCGGTCGACCACCTCCGCCCGGCCGAGGCCGAAGTGCACTACCAGGCTGTTCTGGGAGTGGCCGCTCGAGCCGCCGGTGACCTGCCGCATCAGCCGGAGGGGCCCTGCCTGTACCCGCACCAGGGCGCCGATTGCGCTGCGGTTGCTGGCGGTGCCGGTCAGGCGCAGCTTGAGCCAGTTGCCCGCGGTCGCGGTGTCGTTGCGCAGCAGTTGCAGCGAGCAGGACGGGGGAGGACCCTCCGCGCAGTGCGGCTCATGCTGGTTGACCACGGCGATGTCGAGGTCGCCGTCGCCGTCGTAGTCGGCCACCGCGCTGCCGCGGCTGGCGCCAGTGTCGTAGCCGTCGTAGCCGGCTTGCGCGGCCACGTTGGTGAAGGTGCCGTTGCGATTGTTCGCGTACAGCAACTCGTCGTTGAGGTGCACCATGGTGGCGACGTAGAGGTCCTCCCAGCCGTCGTGGTCGGCGTCCAGGAAGTTGATGCCCCACGAGTCGGTGCCCGCCACGCCGGCGCCGGCCGCCTTGTTGTCGGCCCACGCGCCCGACGCGTCGCCCAGGTACAGCACGTTGCCGCCCGGCGGACGCTCCAGCGTGGTGGCGTCCAGCAGGTCGGTGATGTACAGGTCCCAGGTGCCGTTCAGGTCGACGTCGGCGGCGGCGATGCCCATGCCCGCCTGCGCGTCGTCGCCGATCCACGGCCAGTCGTCGAACACCTGCACGAAGCGGCCGTCCCGGTTGCGGTAGACCTGGTCGGTGTGCAGCGCCCGGTTGGCACCGTTGCCGGCCACGTTCACGACGTACAGGTCGGGCCACAGGTCGTCGTCGAGGTGGGCGCCGTACACCACCAGCGCGGCGCGATAGTCGGCGGCCGCGGGCAGCGCGTGGTCGGTGGCATCGGTGAAGGTGCCGTCGCACTCGTTGTGAAACAGGCGGTCGCGGTTGGCCGGGTCGGCCTCGTTGTTGATCACGATGTGGCCGACGTACAGGTCGACGCAGCCGTCGCGGTCGTAGTCGAGCCAGCTCGCCGCCTTGGTGCGGTACGCCGGCAGCTCCCCGAACGGGGCCGGCGCCAGGTCGTCCACTCCGGCGGCCGCGGCCACCTCCGCGAACAGCGGCCCGGCGGCGGGCAGGCGGCCGCCGTGCTCGGAGAATAGATTCTTGAGCAGCAGGTTGGGCGGCCCGTCGGGCGCGTTGTATCCCTGCAGGCTCCACTCCGGGTGGTCGGTGTACACGTAGATGTCGTCGTCGCCGTCGTTGTCGTAGTCGGCGAACACCGAGCCCGACATCTCCACGCCGGGCAACGCGGGCAGTAGGTCGTGGCGGGGCTCGAAGCTGCCGTCGCCGCGGTTCAGAAACAGGCGCGGCGCGAGCCCGGCATCGCCGCGCACCGCGAACAGGTCGGGCCAGCCGTCCCGGTTCACGTCGATCCAGTTCACGCCCAGGCTGTGGGTCGCGATGGAGTGGTAGACGTCGCCGGTTACCCCGGCGGCGGAGCTGACGTCGCGGAACGCCAACGGCACTGCGTCCGCCGGTCGGGCGTGGGTCGGCCCCGCCGGGGTCTGCTTCACGGCGGGCGGCGGCTCCGGCACCAGCGCCGCCCGCAACGGCGCCAGGGCCGGGAACTGCGTGCTCACCGCCAGCACCAGCAGCCCGCCCAGCACGGCGATCGCCCAGGTGCCGGCGGCGTAGGCCGCGATGCCGCGCCGCCCGACCGTCCGCGCCAGCCCCCAGAAGGTGATCGGCCCCCCGGCCGCGGCGGCGAACAGCAGGGCCGCGCTCGGCGCCGCGCCCGCACCCAGCACCAGGAGCAGCGCGACCAGCGGAATCTCGAACAGCAACGGCACGTTGATCAGCACGCCCAGGGTAGCCGCCGCCAGCACCCCCGAGAGGCTGTCGCCCAGGTAGGCGTCGACCGTCTCCGGCTGCAGGAGCTGTATTGCCGCCCCGCTGGCGAAGCCGGCCACCACCATCAGCGGCGCCATCTGCACGACCAGGCGCCCGGTTGCCCGCGCCCACTGCCGCACGCCGGCCACGGCGACCGCGGCCCAGGAGTCTGCCGGATTGCGGAACGCTCCCGGCGCGGCCCGGGTTGGGCCGCCAGCCGCGCCGCCGGTGACGGTTTGGGCACACCCGGAGGCGATGCCGCCAGTGACGATCTCGAGGCGCCCGCTCGCGAAGGTGTGCTGCCCGGCCTCCTGCCGCTCTGGTCCACCGGGGGCGCCGTGCGGCCCCCATCCCGGCAGCTCACACGCCGCATCCTTGGGCGCGGCTGCCCAGGCGTCCGGTCGCGCGCCAGCGGCCGGTGGCGAAACTCCGGCTCCATTCGCGCGGCGATGCATCCTCCCGGCTGGCTGCGTTGCGGCTCGCTCACCCATGCCCGAACTGCTCGTTTCGTCGCGCCCTGCCAGGCGGGCGCCTCGCCGCTCTCGGTGCGACGCCGGGTTCCACCACGGGCGGCCGGACCCGGATGCGGCACCGCCGGCGACGGTCTCCGGACGCCCGCGCGCGAGGGTGTGCTGGCCACCGTCCCGCCGCTCCGGTCCCCCCGCGGCGCCGCCGGGATCCCACCCCGGTAGCTCGCACGCCGCCTCCTCGGCGGCGGCAGCCCAGGCGGCCGGTCGCGCGGCAGCGGTGCGCGCCACCCACAGTACCAGCGGGCCGAGCAGGAATGCCGCCGTCAGCCCGAGCGCGAGCCGGCTGGCGCCGAGCAGCGGCGAGAACACCACCGCGATCATCAGCAGGGAGGGCACGTTGAGGGTCGCCGACCCGTGCACGAGCGCCAGCGACCCCTCGATGCCGAGCCCGCGCCGGTGCATGGCGCTCGACACGGGAACGACGCACGCCGAGCACAGGTTCACCACCGGGCCCATGCCGAGCCCCTTCAGGATGCGCCCCCAGCGCCCGCCGAGCAGCCGCCGCGGCGGGCCGGCACCCGTTGTCGGCGCCGGCATCAGGAAGGTCTCGGCGATGCCACCCGCCAGGAACGCGAACACCATGCCGGCGGCGACCAGTTGCAGGTAGGTGAGCGAGAACCGCCACCAGCGCTGCAGGAAGGTGGACTCGGGCTCGCGCTCGATGCAGAACCCCTGAAAGCACTCCGCGGTGGGCGCCAGCGCCAGCGCCAGGTCGGCGCGCACGGTGTCCAGCTTGGGCAGCCGATTGAGCGCAAAGAACGGAATCAGCAGCGCGAGCAGCAGTACGACTCCGATGACGCGCCGCTTGCCGGTCACCGTGCCCAGGGCGAATCTCGCGCTCCGCAGCGCCGGCGCCACCATCGTGCCAGCTTGGTGTCCCAGCGACCGCTCTACAAGCGAAACGGGCGGCTGCAGTGGAGCCACCGCCGCCGGCGCGTCGCCGCGCGCGGGGTTGGCCGCAGCGGGAGCACGGCGGCGCAGTCCTGCGGCCACCACGTCGGGGCCGCGACCGTCCCCCGGAGCGCGGCGCGTGCGTAAGAACGTGCGGGACACCATGCTAGCAACCCAGGGTGGAACCCGGCGTCGCGCCGCTCGAATGCAGCCGGAGTTCCACCACTGCCTGTTAGCGCACGTTGGCGCCGCGCAGGCGGGGGTCGAGCAGGTCGCGCAGCGCGTCGCCGAACATGTTGAAGCTGAAGATGGCGATGGTCAGCAGCAGGCCGGGCCACATCGCCAGCCACCACGCCGACTCCATGTACGCGCGGCCCTCACGGCTCAGCATGCTGCCCCAGTCCGGGGTGCCGATGTCCAGGCCGAAGCCGAGAAAGCTGAGCCCGGCGGCGGTAAGGATGTTGTAGCCGATGCCGCCCGTAAAGCCGATGATGACCAGCGGCATCAGGTTCGGAACCACGTGCCGCAACAGGGTGCGCGAAACCGGCGACCCCGCCGCCCGCGCGGACTCGAAGTAGGCGTTCTCCTTGATCGCGATGACGGCGCTGCGGATGGTACGCGACCCGCCGATGGCGCCCCAGATACCGATCACCAGGATGAACTGCAGCAGGCCGCGCCCGAAGATCGTCAGCATGGTCAGCAGCACCAACAGGTCGGGAATGGTCATCGCCGCGTCCACGAAGCGCTGAATGGTCATGTCCAGCTTGCCGCCGACGAACCCCGACAGGGTTCCCAGGAACAGCGACGTGACCACCCCCAGCAGCGTCGCGCCCAACCCGACCAGCAGCGACAGCCGCGCGCCCACGATCAGGCGGCTGAGCACGTCGCGCCCGATCTGGTCGGTGCCGAGCCAGTGCTCTGCCGACGGCGCCTGCAGGCGGTTGCCGATGTTGCGTTCGTTGAAGTGGTACGGTGCGATCTGCTCCGCGAACACGGCAACCAGGATCAGCAGCAGCACGACCACGGCGCCGCCCATCCCGAGACGCTTCCTGGCCAGCTTGCGCAGAAACAGCACGGCCGGGTGCCGGCGAGCGGGCACGTTCGAGACGTTGTGGCCGGCTGACTCGCTTGACGTCGCCATCGCAGGCCCTACCGGTACCGGATGCGGGGGTCGAGATAGGGATAGACCAGGTCCACCATCAGGTTGACCCCGGTAATCGTGAGCGCGGCAACCAGGTTCAACGCGGATATGGTCGGATAGTCGCGCAACTGCAGCGCGTCGACGGCGAGGCGCCCCAAGCCCGGAATATTGAACACGTTCTCGATAATCACCGCCCCTCCGACCAGCCGCGGCAGGTCCATCCCGATCGAAGTGGCGACCGGAATGAACGCGTTCTTGATCGCGTGCCGCACCACCACCACCCGTTCCCTGAGTCCCTTCGCCCACGCGGTGCGGATGTAATCCTGGCGCAACACCTCCAGCATCATGGTGCGGGTCAGCCGCATCAGGCCGGCCGACCCGGCCGTGCCCAGAATCAGCGCCGGAAACAGGAAGAAGTACAGGTTGCCGAGCGGATCGGCGCCGAACGACACGTGCTCGATCGGGGGCTGCCACTGGAACCAGATCGAGGGAAAGATGATGATCAGCATCGCCAGCCAGAAATTGGGCGCGGCCAGCCCGATCACGGCGGCGGTGCGGGCGGCGTAGTCGCCGCCGGTGTCCTGGCGCACCGCCGAGTACACGCCAACCGGCAGCGCGATGGCCAACTGTATCAGCAGCGCCAGGATGCCCAGCTCGGCGGTAATCGGCAGCCGGCGCGCGATCCGTTCCTCGATCAGGTAGCTGCCGCCGGTCAACGGCATCCCGAACGTACCCTTGAAGACAAGGTTCCCGATCCAGACCGCGTACTGCTCGTGCACGGGCTTGTCCAGTCCCAGCGCCTTCTCGAGTGCCTCGCGGTCCACCATGAAGGATCCGCCGCCGGTACGCATCGCCCGCTCCGCCATCATGTCGATCACGTCCCCCGGGATGAACCGCACCATCAGGAACACCAGCACGGTTACCAGGAACACCGTGGGGACAAGGAGGAAAATCCTCCGTATCAGGTATGCTGTCATGGCTGGCGGGCGCGCCTGAAGGCCGCGTCACCCGAGGAACCCCCGCGGGCAACGCGGCCTTCGACCTGGCCTAGTTCAAGTAGTGATCCTTGAGATCCTGGTCGATCCAGAGGCGCCCGTAGAGCTCGACGTACTGGTGGCGGCCGAGCATGTTCTCGCCGTTCCAGCCCTGGATCCACGGCTGGACGATGTTCCACTGCGGCGGTTCCACCGCGGTGATGATCCACTGCTTCTCCAACAGGAACAGGTTCGCCACGCCCCAAAGCTCGGCGTACTTGTCGAGCGTGGTGGCCGCGCGCATCTCCTCGATCAGCGCGTTGTACTCGGGATCGACGGTATTGGGTTGCCATTGGTTGGTGCCGTCGCCGTAGAACCGGCCCACCAGGTGCTCCTCGATCATCTGGCTGGTTCCTTCCGACATGCCGAGGTCGTATTGGACCGCCGCCATCCGGTCGGCGTAGATCGAGCCGTCCTCGGGCTGCAGCTCCAGTTCGACGCCGATGTCCGCGTAATAGCCCTGCACCAGCTCCCAGTAGGTGGCGTCGAGCGTGCCGACGCCGCCGATCAGTGCGCCGATCGTCACCCGGGTGCCATCGGCGCCGCGCGGCAGACCCGCCTCGTCCAACAGCTCCTCCGCGTGCTCGGGGTTGTACTTGAAGTAGAACTGCAACTCTTCCGGCCACTCCTCGTACGGGGGCACCCAGACGTGCGCACTCATCGAGCGTGGCGTGGCGTTGCCCTGCCCGTCGTAGAGCGCGTCGTTGATCTCATCCAGGTTGATCGCGAGCTGCAGCGCCCGCCGCACCCGAATGTCGTCCAGGGGCGGGTTCTCGACGTTGATCATGAACAGGTAGTCACTGCGGAAGTTGTAGATCCCGTACTGCATGTCGGGATTGGTGCGCAGCAGCCCCTCCAGGTCGCCCGGGGTACGGATCGACGCACCGTGCTGGGAGAACCCGAGGTCGATCTGGCCGGTACGGAATGCCGCCAGACGGGTCCCCGGCTCCGGTATTACGAGCGCCTTCAACGCATCCGGGTAGGGAAGCTGATTTTCCGGATACTTCTCGTCGTGACCCCAGTAGTTCGGGTTCCGCTCCCAGGCCAGGCTGCTGCCCTCCTGGACATCGGTCAGCATGTACGGGCCGGTCCCCACCAGAGCCTCCCAATCGGTCACGTTGCCTGCCTCGATCACCTCCGGCGCGTACAGCGCAGTGACCTCGTGCCACAACAGGTCATACAGGAACCACGCGTGCGGCTCCTGAAGCTTGAACACCACCGTGTGATCGTCCGGCGCGGTGATCGAATCCCACGCCATGTTGCCGAGCCGATCGATAAACGGGCTAGCATCGCCGTCGCCGAGCCCGATGTAGCGGGTGTAGTTGTAGACCACGTCGTCGGCCACGAACTGGCGCCCGTTCACCGGCTCCTTGTCTTGCCAGTAGACGTCGGGGCGCAACTTGACGGTTACGGTGACGGGATCGGTTTGCTCCCAGCTCTCCGCAAGCTGGCCGCGCATGTACTCGATCGGACCGCAGAAGCAGTTGAGTGCCCAGGTGTCGCGGTCCACCGCCCAGTCCATCATCGCCAGCTTCTCGACGACGCCGGCAATGTGGGTGACGGCGGGGCCCCCGCTGTAGGTGTCCACTGCCAACGTGTGGGCAAAGTGTGCGATGGTGATCGTCCCGCCGTACTGCGGCGCGGTGAATTGCTTGCCGCTGCTCGGGTCGGTGACCATCTCCTTCTCGGGCATCGCTTCGGCTCCCTCTTCCCCCTCGCCGGCGGCCCAGGCACCGGTCGTGATCACGGCGAACCCCGCGCACACCGCGAGGGCCTTTACGAGCCATCGAATAGTCATTTGTCGCTCCCTCCTTTGGTTGAGGCAGTGTCATGACGGCTGCACCTGACGGCGTGACTGCGGCTCCAAGACCAACCACCGCAAGGAAGCAGATGCGACGCACTTTAGCGTTCCGCCCGCCTCGCGACGCCGCACGCGAAGGGACCGGATCACCCCTGCGAGGGGCCGGACACGCGGCAACAGCAACGCCCCCGCTCCCGAGGCGCGCACTTCCCGCGCAAGGCTTCATCCTATACCCGCGGCATGCAGCGGTCAAACGCGCGTCGGGGTTCGCGGTTTTCGGCGTTCGCACCCGCGCTCGTCCGTCCTGCCGCCGAGCCGTTCATCGCCCCTTCTTGTGTGGTGCAGACGCGCAACGGAGACCGTCCCTGCACCTCCGCACCCGGCGGTCAATGCCCGGCGGAGTGGGAATGTGGCATGATTCCACGTGTTGTGACTTGCTGCAGCGGTCCTCATCGCCCCCTCGGCCGCGTCGCATGGACCCTGGCCGCGCCGGGCGGTGTCGGCGCAGCCGTGGCAGTGGCCGGCCTGCTTGCCGCGGCGGCGGCCGGCGCCGAGGTGGTGGCGGTGGAGGTTGCGCACACGCCGTGGGCGGCCGCGCCGGCGTGCAGCGGACGGTTCGTGCGCCACGAGCTGCCCCACGCCACGCTTATGGACGGCGACCCGCCGCTGATGTTCGACGGCAACGGCGCCGGCGTGGCGCTCGCCGACCTGGACGGCGACGGCCTGATCGACATCGCCCTCGCCGGGTTGCGCGCCCCGGTCACGCTGCTGTGGAACCGCGGCGGGCTGCGCTTCGAGCGCGTCGCGCTGCCGGCGGAGGCCACGCGCGCGATCAACGCGCTCGACCTGGACGGCGACGGCGCCATGGACCTGGTGGTGACCCGCTCCGGCCGGCGCCCGCAGTGGTGGCGCGGGGTGGGCGAGCGCTCGTTCGCGGCGGTGCCCGACGACGCGGACTTCATCAGCTGGTTCCCGATCTACGCAATGGCCTGGGCCGACCTGGACGGCGACCTCGACCTGGACCTGGTGGGGGCGTCGTACGACGCCGAGCTGGAGAAGCTGCGCATGCGGGAGGTGTACCTCAACTTCGCCGCCGGCACCGACACCAAGACGCCGCTCGACGGCGGCGTGTTCTACTACGAGAACACCGGCGCGCGGCTGCGCTCGTTTCCGCTGGCGCGCCAGGCGGAGGCGCTGGCGATCGCGCTGCTCGACCTGGACCACGACGGCCGCCGCGACATCCTGGTCGGCAACGACTACGACACCCCCGACTACGTTTACCTGAATACCGAGTTCGGCTGGCGCCTGGGGCAGCCGTTCGTACACACCACCTTCAACACCATGGGATACGCCGAGGGCGACGTCGACAACGACGGCACGGTCGAGCTGCTGGCGGCGGACATGCAGCCCTACCGCGAGGGCGCCGACGTGGACGCGGCGTGGGCGCCGCTCTGGAGCGGCCAGCGCCCGGAGGAGGGGAACGAGGTGCAGATCGTGGCCAACGTGCTGCAGGTGCGTACCGCGGACGGCAGCTACGTCAACCGGGCGCCGGAGCGCGGGCTGGCCGCCACCGGCTGGACCTGGTCGGTGCAGTTCGGCGACCTGGACCACGACGGCCTGCTCGACGTGTACGCCGTCAACGGCATGGTCGGCACGGTGTTCGAGCACCTGGCCGGCGCCGAGCTGGTGGAAGAGAACCAGGCGCTGCGCAACACCGGCGCGGGGGTCTTCGTGCCGGTCCCGGAGTGGGGGCTGGCCGCCACCGAGGGCGGGCGCGGCATGGCGATGGCCGACCTCGACCTGGACGGCGACCTCGACCTGGTGGTGAACAACGTCGCCGCCCCGTCGATCCTGTTCGAGAACCAGGTGTGCGGCGCCACCGCCGGCGCGCACGGCGCCAGCGTCGAGATCGACCTGCGCTGGCCCGGCTCGCCCAACCCGCGCGCGATCGGCGCCCGGCTGCAGCTCGCCACCGCGTCCGCGTCCTACCTGCGCGAGGTGCGCGTGGCCGGCGGCTACCTGTCGAGCGAGCCGGCCCGCGTGCACTTCGGGCTCCCCGCCGGTTCCGGACCGCTCACGCTCACCGTAACCTGGCCCGACGGCGCCACCTCCACCGTCCCCGGCATCGAGCCCGGCCACCTGCTGACGATCCAGCGTCCCACCTGACCGTACCGCCGCGCGGGGACTTGACAGCCGGGCGCGGGAGCTATAAACGCTGGTGGTTGTGAGCATTACGCGTCCTCCCCTGGCCGACGTGCGCCGTACGCTGCGCGTCAAGTGGTATCGGAGCCCGATCGATCCGGGGCTGCTGCGGCAGCTCATGCGGCGTAGCGACCTGCAGGGCTGGTGGCAGGCGCTCGGGGTGATCGGCTACCTGGCCGGCACCGCCCTGCTGACCTACTATTTCTTCGCCCAGCGGCAGTGGGCGCTGTTCGCGGTATCGCTGTTCGCGTACGGCACCTTCTCCTGCTTCCTGGGGGCGGCGTCGCACGAGCTCGATCACGGCACCGTGTTCCGCACCAAGGGGCTGAACCGGTTCTTCCTGCGCCTGTTCTCGCTGATCACCTTCTTCAACCCCGACGACTACGCACTCAGCCACACCTACCATCATCGCTACACGCTGCACCCTGACGGCGACCGCGAGGTGGTGCTGCCGCAGTCGGCGGCGGTGCGCGTCCTGTTCATCGTCCAGTTGTTCTGCGTCAACCTGACCGGCGGGCCGGGTTGCGACGGGCTGATTCCACGGGTCCGGGACACCATCAACACCGCGCTCGGCAAGCCGCCGGCCAAGGACGCCGCCGGCGACACCGAACCGCTGGCGCCGGACGCCCACGAGTGGATGGCGGCGCTGTACCAGGCGCATCCCGAGGAACGGATCAAGTCGGTGCGCTGGGCGCGCAAGATCCTGCTGTTCCACGCCGCGGTGCTCGCGGTCGCCATCGTGTTTCAGCTCTGGCTGCTGCCGGTGTTCATCACGCTGTCGCGGTTCCTCGCCAACTGGTGGCGTTTGTTCGTGTTCCTGCCGATGCACTGCGGCCTGCGCGACAACGTGGCCGACTTCCGCAAGTGCACGCGCAGCATCCGGCTCGACCCGGTCTCATCGTTCATGTACTGGCGCATGAACTGGCACCTGGAACACCACATGTACGCCGGCGTGCCGTGCTACAACCTGCGCAAGCTGCGCAAGGCGATCGAGTTCGACCTGCCGGTGGCGAAGAACGCGTTCGCGGCGTTCCGGGAGATGCGCACCACATGGAAGCGGCAGCAGACCGAGCCCGGCTACCAGTACGACACGCCGCTGCCGCCCACCGCCAACCCGGGCCAATTCGACGCCGCCGCCCCGAACCAGGACGACGACGACCTCGGCTCCTCGATCGGCGACCTGGCCCCGGCCGTACTCGCACGCTGACCGGCCGCGCCGGCATCTTGCCGAGGTCGCCCGGTTACAAAGGTATCTCTGAACGTAGGCCTCAGCCCGGGACTTGTGCTCGCAAACCGCTGGCTGCTTTACACCCGCGCAGCGCGATCGGCGTCGAGGCGGCCGCCACCGCCGCGCAGCCGCGGGTCGAGCAGGTCGCGCACCGCGTCGCCGAGCACCGCCACCACGACGTTGACGGTGGTCGCCGCCAGACCGACGGTCAGCGAAATCCGGGCGCCGAACACGAGGCGGCTCAGCAGGTCGCGCCCCAACTGGTCGGTGCCCATCAGGTAGCGGTTGGAGGGCGCCTGCATCCGGTCCACGATGTTGACTTCATCATGCGGGTAAGGCGCCAGCACATCGGCAAAGATCGCCACCAGTAGCAACAGCAGGATGACCCCCCGGCGACTATGCTCAGCGGCTTCTCCTTGACCAGCCTCGTAAAGAACTCAGTCATAGCGGACCCTCGGGTCGAGGACGGCGTAGATCAGGTCGATGAGCAGATTGATCACCACCACCCCAGCGGCGAAAACCAGGTTGATGCCGGAGACCATCGGGTAGTCTCGGTCGTTGAGGGCATTCAGCAGCAGGCGCCCGAGCCCCGGCAGGTTGAAGATGTTCTCCATGATCACGGCGCCTCCCACCAGGATCGGCAACTGCAGGCCGATCAGGGACACCACCGGGATGAGTGCGTTCTTGACGGCGTGTCGGAGCACCACGGCCCGCTCTCTGAGCCCCTTGGACCACGCGGTCCGAATATAGTCCTGCCTCAGCACCTCCAGCATCATGGTACGCGTCATCCGCATGGTGGCGGCCGCCGAGGCCGTTCCCAGAATCAGGCTCGGGACCAGGAACCCCCAGAGATTCCCCAGCGGGTCTTCGGTGAAAGCGACCAGTTCCAACGGTGGCGCCCAGCCCCACCAGATGGCCGGGTAGATCATGACCATGACGCCCAGCCAGAAGTTGGGCGTGGCCAGGCCGATGATGGCGACCGACCGCCCCAGGAAGTCGGCGGCGGTGTCCTGGCGAATCGCCGAGTAGATGCCCACCGGCAGCGCGATCACCAGCCCGATGAGGATTGCCATCAACCCAAGCTCGACGGTGACCGGCAGTCTACCCAGTATCCTGTCCTCTACCGCCAAACCGCCATACAGTGATTCGCCAAGGGTGCCCTGGAGGAGACCCCTGAAGTGGGACTCACCGGAAACCCGGTCAGGGGTCGGCAACGCTCCCATCCAGCGCCCATACTGCACCCAGACAGACACATCCAATCCCAGCCGACGCTCGAGAGCCGCACGGTCAATCCCCCCCGTTACGTAGATCTGCACCCGAGCCTCCAATACGTCTATGACATCGCCTGGGATGAAGCGCACCGAGAGAAAGACCAGGATGCTCAAGATAAACAGGGTCGGGACCACCAGCAGCAGCCGCCGGATCATGTAGGCTCTCATATCTTCATGGTAGAAGGGCGCCGGGAAGCTCAAGGGCTCCCGGCGCCATTCTCTGCAGGCAGAACCAGCGCGAAAACGCCGGCGGACCCCGTTGGCTCAGAATCCCATTTCTTTCTTCAGCGCACTATCAATCCAGAGGCGGGAGAAGATCACTTCCTCCCCCCCGCTTAAGATCATTTCACCGTTGTAGCCTATGAGCCACGGCTGGTTCACCGAAAACTGTGGAAGCAACGGACCAAATATCGTCCAGTATTGCTCCAATGCGTACATGACCAAGTCTGGCACCAGGCTGTCCCGCTCCTCGATGGTGGTCGCGACTGCGGCTGCGGCATGCATGGCGTCATAAGTCGCGTCGCTGACGTTGCTATTTACACCATCCGTGGTAAACCCAGCCATGATTGACACTGCCCACTGCATGGAAACAGCATACGCCGTATCGTTACTGACCATTTCGTATTCCTGAGCTGTTCTTCTCGGACCCCATGCAGCTGCCGGCGTTACTTCGATCTCCACGTCAACGCCAATCTTATCCCAGTATGAAGCGGCTAATTCTGCATAATTCAGATCGAAACGCTCGAGGTGCATCAACACGGTCTTGAATCTGGTGCCATCCGCGCCGCGCGGATACCCGGCCGCATCAAGCAACGCTTCGGCCCCTTCCGGGTTATACGTGCGGCCCTTCCGGAGCTCTTCGGGCCACTCTTCAAATGGGATGGACCCGGCTGTCATGAAACGGCCCAGCCGCCCTTGAGGTATCGGGTCTCCAAAACCCTTGAAGTACGAATTGTTGATTGTCTCGAAGTCCAGTGCCATGTTCATTGCCTTGCGCACCCTGATGTCGTTAAAGGGTTCTATCTGAGTGTTCATGGCAAAACCATTATCCGACCGAAACCGTACCGGCCATAATTCGACTTCGGGGTTGGTCCGCTGGATGCTCTCTACCTGCTCGACAGTCCTGAGTTGAGCTACCCCGGCCACCCCGACGTAATCAACCTTACCCGTGCGCATTGCCGCCAGTTGCGTTGCCACTTCGGGCATAATCAGAGCCCTTAACGTGTCAACATACGGCAAGCGGTTCTCCGGGTATTTTTCGTCGTATCCCCAGTAGTCAGGATTCTTACTATAGGTGATAGAGCTGCCCTCGGTCCAGTCAGTCAGCTCAAAGGGACCGGTGCCGACCAAGTTCCTCCAATCCGTTACATCCCCGTGTTCCTTGATCACCTCGGGGGGGTACATGACAGCAAGGGAGTCGTCGAGAATAACCATCAGCGTAAGCAGATGTGGATCCTTCAGCTTGAAAACAACGGTCCCTTCGTCGGTGGCCGTTATGGATTCGAATGACACCCTGGTCAAGAGACTGTAGGCAGCGCTGGGTTCGGTGAAGCCGCTGCCCAGACCCAGAGTACGGTGAAAGTTGTATACGATATCGTCGGCAGTCAGCTCCCGACCGTTCATCGGTGCCTTATCGTGCCAGTGAACGCCCTGGCGGACTTTGACGATAACGGTCTTGTCGTCGGGCATTTCCCAGCTTTCCGCCAGAGCTCCCCTCGTGTAGTTTGGCGCGGCCATAGTCGGGAAGCCATATTGGTCCCTGGGCGTCGCCCAGTCGCCGATACCTAACTTCTCTACGACCAGGCCCACGGCTACCACACCCCCACTTAGATGTTTGTCAGTATGCGAGGGCGATTCTTTCTTGACGTAGGTTATGGTCCCGCCATACTCCGGCGCGGTCACCATCTTGCCGGTGGTGGGGTCCAGCACCATTTCCTTCTCCATCGCCGCGGCCGGCTGCTCCTCGGCGGCAGCCGCCCAGAGGCCGGTTGCGGTCAGGACCAGAACCAGTGCAACCGCGAAGGTCCTGGTGATTGTCACAGTATTCATACGTAACTCCGTATGTTGATTTCTGAGAGTATTGCGGAGTGGCTTGCCGCTCCCTGGCTACCCTCACGCCCGCAACGCAGGCGGCCGGCCAGCCAGAGTCAGATTTCTAAGAGCGCGCGGCGTGTGACTCACCGGGTTCACCCGATTCACACCGCGCGCGGATGTGGTTCTTTGAGTATCGCTCGCACCTCGCGTGCGCCGGGCGAACCGGCAGGGTGGCCGCTGGCGACCCGCGATGTACCGGGATCATGCAGCGTAGCCCGCGAAGACGCGGGAAAGAGGAGACCGGGATACGTGCGGCGACGCGGGCCGGGAGTAACCGGGCGGCGGAGAATCGACGCCACCAGGATGCGGCTCGGACACTGCGCCGGGAGGGCGCGTCCAGTGCGTTGGAGCGCGCATTTCAGGAATTTCAAGCAGCGCGACGGGATAGGATGCCGCGGTTCAGCGGCCGCGGATCCCGGACCGTTGCTGCGGCCGGTGAACGAACGTGGACCGAGGCGACGCCAAAGGTAGCGGGCCGCTACGCAGATGCGGAAGACGAAGGCCGCGGAGCGCTCAGCGAAAGCGATTATTGCTTGTGATTCAAGTAGTTGCCGCGGGGGGGGGGGGTTATCGGCTGCGTCACTTCCGTCCGGTTACTGGGCCGTGGGTCGTGATGACGCATGATCCGCATCCGTTCAATCCTTGACTTGCTCATCGTCGCTCGCTCGCCCCGAGGTGTCAAGCGCACGCGGACGCGACCGACGCGACCGACCGACCATCGTCTACCGTTTCGCGGAGCGACCGTGCCGCCCGTGGCGGCTCCATTGCACGTTGCACCTCGGAGACGATAGAGTCAGTACGGTACGGTAGTGAGCACGCGACGCACGCACCCGCGCATTCCCTACGGCGAGGCCGACTTCAGGCGTATCCGCCGGAACCGGTGGCTGTACGTCGACAAGACCCGCTTCCTGCGGCGCCTGGAGGAGGAGCGCTACGCCTTCCTGATCCGTCCGCGCCGGTTCGGCAAGTCGCTGTGGGTCTCCCTGCTGGAGAACTACTACGACCGCTTCTGGGCGGACGACTTCGGCGCCACCTTCGCCGGCACCGACATCGGGCAGGACCCGACCGGCGAACAGAGCCGCTACGTCACCCTGCGCTTCAACTTCTCGATGGTCAACGACAAGCTTGAGACCCTGGAGCGGGAGTTCGAAGCCTACTGTCTGATAGAGCTCCGGGGGACGCTGGAGCGGCATCCGGATCTGTTCCCCGAAGCGGCGCGGCAGCGCATCCTGGCGCCGCCCTCCATCGCCACCAAGCTGAGCATGTTGTTCCGGTACGCGGGCGACCATGACATCCCGCTGTTCGCGCTGATCGACGAGTACGACAACTTCGCCAACACCGTGCTGGCGTACCACGGCGCGGAGGCGTACCACTCCTTCACCCACGGCGGCGGCTTCTACCGCAACTTCTTCGCCACCCTGAAGGGCGGCGCGGACCGCAGTGGCGGCGGCCTGGAGCGGCTGTTCATCACCGGCGTGTCGCCGATCACCATGGACGACGTCACCAGCGGCTTCAACATCGGCAAGAACATCAGCCTGCACCCGGACTTCAACGAGATGGTCGGCTTCACCGAGGCGGAGGTGCGACGCCTGGTCGAGACCTACCGGGACCTGGGCGTGTTCAACCAGGAAGTCGCTACCGCCATGGGCACCATGGGCCAGTGGTACAATGGCTACCGATTCGCGAGGACGGCCGACACCGATCTCTACAACTCGGACATGGTGCTCTACTACTTGGACAACTCGATCCCGAACCGAGAGGTACCGGAATACCTGATCGACACCAACGTGCGCATCGACTACGGCAAGCTGCGCCACCTGCTGGTGACCGGCCGGCAACTGAACGGCAACTTCGACCTGCTGCGCGACGTCATCGGCGAGGAGCAGGTGGACACCCGCATTCGGCCCGGCTTTCCGCTGCAGGACCTCACCAAGCAGGAGAACTTCTTCTCCCTGCTGCACTACTTCGGGCTGCTGAGCATCCGCGACGTGGTGCAGCGGGTGCCGCGGCTGGCGATCCCGAACCAGACCGTGAAGCGGCTGATGTACGGCTACCTGCGCGACGCCTACCGCGACGTGGGGGTGTTCGCGGTCAACCTGTTCCGATTCGAGCAGTTGATGATGCGGATGGCCAACGAAGGCGAGTGGCGGCCGGTGCTGGAGTTCCTGAGCGAGGCGATCGCGCGGCAGACGGGGATACGCGACTACATCGGTGGCGAGAAGGTTATACAAGGATTCCTGGCCGCCTTTCTGAGCGTGACCGACTACTACGTGTTCCGGTCGGAGGCGGAGCTGGGAAAGGGACACGCGGACATCGCGCTGGAGCCGCTGGTGGCCCGCTACCCGCACCTGCAGCGTGGCTACCTGATCGAGCTCAAGTATCGCGCGCGTTCCGAGCCGGCGGATCAGACCGCGGTCACGACGGCGGCCGAGGAGGCGCGGGCGCAACTCCTGCGCTATCTGGCGGACGAGCGGCTGGCGCGGCAGTTTCCGGGCGTGCGCTTCACCGGCCTGATCGTGGTGTTCCACGGCTGGGAGCTGGTGTACTCCGACGAGGTGCGGCGTTGACCGCGCACCCTGGCCCTGCTCTTCGGCGACAACTCTTGGCGGCTTAGGCGACTACGCGTTCGAGAAGGGCTACGAGCGCGTCAACCGGCCGCTGTTCGTGGGCACTGCCCGGCGCCGGCGAGTTCGCCGATCCGAACCGCTGGCAGCCGCCGTCGCTGCTGCAGTTCATCGATCAGGCCGGCCGGCGTCAGGCCACCGTCTCGTTCATGCACCGCGCGCGGCTGACCGCCTCACAACCGCCGGTCGGCGGGCCGCTCTACAGCGACGCACCGCGATCGGCGCCGAGACGGCCGCCACCGCCGCGCAGCCGCGGGTCAAGCAGGTCGCGCACCGCGTCGCCGAACATGTTCAGGCAGTACACGACAACCGTCAGGCACAGCCCCGGCCACAGCGCCAGCCGCGGCGCCACCTCCATGAACTCGCGCCCTTCCCGGCTCAGCATCCCGCCCCAGCTCGGCACCGAGATCGGCAGTCCGAACCCCAGGAAGCTCAGCGCGGCCTCGCTGATGATCACGCCACCCACGTTGATGGTGAAGATGATGATCACCGGAGCCGCGATATTGGGCAGGACGTGGTGGATGAGAGTTCTCCACCGGGTGCCGCCGATCGCCTCGGCCGCCTGAAAGTAGGCATTCTCCTTGACCCCAATTACCGCACCGCGGACCACTCGCGAACCGCCGATGCCGCCCGTTACCCCCAGCACCACGATGATCTGCGGCAACCCCCGCCCCACCAGCGACATGATGGTGAGCAACAGCAGCAGCCCCGGGAACGCCATCCAGGCGTCGACGAAGCGCTGCATCGCCAGGTCGAGTCGACCGCCGAAGAATCCCGAGATGCCGCCGATCAGCACCGCCACCACGACGTTGACGGTGGTCGCCGCCAGACCGACGGTCAGCGAAATCCGGGCCCCGAACACGAGGCGGCTCAGCAGGTCGCGCCCCAGCTGGTCGGTACCAAGCAGGTAGCGGTTGGAGGGCGCCTGCATCCGGTCCACGATGTTGACTTCGTCATGCGGGAAAGGCGCCAGCACGTCGGCAAAGATCGCCACCAGGATCAACAGCAGGATGACCACCCCGGCGATGATGCTCAGTGGCTTCTCCTTGACCAACCTGACAAAGAAGTCAGCCATGCCAGTATGGCTCTTTGGCTCATTCATAGCGGCCCCTGGCATCGATGACGACCCCAACGATGATGCTCAACGGCTTCTCCTTGACCAGCATGCGAAACACCTCAGTCATAGCGGACCCTGGGGTCCAGGATAGCGTAGATCACGTCGATGAGCAGATTGATCACCACCACCCCGGTGCCGAAGAACAGGTTGATGCCGGAGACCATCGGGTAGTCTCGGTCGTTGAGGGCATTCAGCAGAAGGCGCCCGAGCCCCGGCAGGTTGAAGATGTTCTCCATGATCACGGCGCCACCGACCAGGATCGGCAACTGCAGGCCGATCAGGGACACCACCGGGATGAGGGCGTTCTTGACGGCGTGTCGGATCACCACGGCCCGCTCCTTCAGCCCCTTGGACCAGGCGGTCCGGATATAGTCCTGCCGCAGCACCTCCAGCATCATGGTGCGCGTCATCCGCATGGTGGCGGCAGCCGCGGCCGTGCCCAGAATCAGGCTCGGGATCAGGAACCCCCCGAGATTCCCCAGCGGGTCTTTGGTAAGGGAAACCAGCTCAAGCGGTGGTGACCAGCCCCACCAGATGGCCGGGTAGATCATGACCATGATGCCGAGCCAGAAGTTCGGCGTAGCCAGGCCGATGATGGCGACCGAACGCCCCACGAAGTCGGCGGCGCTATCCTGGCGAATCGCCGAGTAGATGCCCACCGGCAGCGCGATCACCAGCCCGATGAGGATTGCCAGCAGACCAAGCTCGAAGGTGACCGGCAGTCTCTCCAATATCGCCTCCCCTACTGAGTAACCGGTCAGCAGGGACTCGCCGAGAGAGCCGTGCAGGACGATATCGCCAATCCAGCGTCCATACTGCACGTAGACAGGCACGTCTAATCCCAGCTTATGGAGAAGAGCTTCACGGTCAATTGCGCCTGGTGCTGTCCATACAATCCTACCCTGTATCGTGTCTATTACGTCGCCGGGGATGAAGCGGACCGAGAGAAAGACCAGGATGCTCAAGATGAACAGCGTGGGCAGAATCAGCAACAGCCGCCTAATGATATAGGCTGTCATGCGGACACCTCGTTTTCAAATGAGCAAGGGAGCCGGGAAGCGCGCTCGCCTGCGAAACGCGCGCCTCCCAGCTCCACTTTGACTGAGATCGGTAGAGGCGAACCCCTAATAGCCCATTTCTTTCTTCAGGTCTTGGTCAATCCAGAGGCGGGCGAAGACTGGGATCCTTTGACCGTTGCCCATCCAGCTTTCGCCGTTATAACCTTTGAGCCAGGGCTGGGTTACCTCATACGTGGGCGCGTTGCCAGCCCATATCGTATAGAAGTTCTCTATCACATGCTGATTCATCTGCCTATAAATCGCGTTCTGCTCCTCGGTGGTGGTAGCGGCTCCGGCGGCTTCAGACATGGCATCATAATCCGAGTCGGCGTTAACGGAGCCGTAAAACCCCGCCTCCGTCAGCTGGCCGCTCAAGTATGGCATTGGGAACCACTTTGCGGCGCCGGACAAATTCTTTATTTGGAAATCCTTCGCTCTGCTTCTCGCCACCCATGGGTTTATGGGCAGTACCTCGATCTCAATATCAACGCCAATCTTTTTCCAGTATGAACCGACTAATTCTGGCCAGCTCGTAGAATACCGATTGAGGTGCATGAACTCGACCGTGAATCTGGTGCCGTCCGGGCCGCGAGGATATCCGGCCTCATCGAGCAACGCTTCGGCACCTTCCGGGTCGTAGTCGAAGACCTTCTTGACATCTTCGGGCCACTCTTCAAATTGGATGACAACCTCGGTCATTAACCGGTTCAACAGACCCTGAGGTATCATATCTGCATAACCTCCAAAGTAGGCGCTGTTGATTTCCTCGAGATTTAGTGCCATCTGCATTGCCTTGCGCACCCTGATGTCGGCAAAGGGCGGATTAATGTTGTCCATGCCGAACATGTAATCCGCCCGACCGTAAATTGGCCAGGTCGCGAGTTCGGGGTTGGTCCTCTGGAGGCTCTCTACCTGGTCGATAGAGTACAATCTGTATCCACGATCGACCTTACCGGTGCGCACTGCCGACAGCATTGTGGCCACTTCGGGCATAATCAGGACTCTTATCTCGTCGGCATAGGGCAGGCGGTTCTCCGGATATTTTTCGTCGAAGCCCCAGTAGTCAGGATTCTTGGTATATGTCTCAGAGCTGGCCGCGACCCATTCAGTCGCCTCATAAGGCCCGGTGCCGACCAGGTTCCGCCAATCGAGCATGTCACCGTGTTCCTGGAGTACCTCGGGGGGATATATGAAAGAAATCCAGTGGTCGAGGACAAGCCGCCGCGCAGTGAGGCTTAGCTGCTTCAGCTTGAACTCAACCGTCCATTGATCAGTGGCCGTTATCGATTCAAACTCGACACCGGCCCAATCTTGGAGCCATTCGCTTGGTTCGGTGAATCCGCTGCCCATACCAAATACGCGGTGAAAGTTGACTACGATATCATCGGCAATCAGCTCCCGACCGTCCATCGGTGCCTTGTCGTGCCAGTGAACTCCCTGGCGGACGTTTATGATGAGGGTCAGTGGGTCATCCTGCGACCAGCTTTCCGCCAGTTGACCTCTCGTGTTGGCTGGAACGTTGAGAAACTGGAAGTCAAATATGTCTCTGGGCGTTGCCCAGTCCGCGACGGCCAGCTTCTCTACTACGCCAGAGACCATGCCACCTCCATTGGGACCAGATTCCGCGGTGTCGGAACTCATCTGCTCTTCGACTGCGGCGAGGGTTATGGTCCCGCCGTACTCTGGCGCGGTCACCATCTTGCCCGTGGTGGGGTCAAGCACCATTTCCTTCTCGGCGGCGGACGCCGACTCCTCTTCTGCGCCTGCGGCCCACAGGCCGGTTGCGGTAACGACGAGGACCAACGCAATCGCGAAGGTCATTCTTACAATGTTCATACGTATCTCCGTATCTTGATTGTTGAGAGTATTGCGGAGCGGCTTGCCGCTCCCTGGCTACTCTCGCGCCCGCACCGCAGGCGACCAGCCAAGCAGAGTCAAATTCCTGAAGCGCGCGGCGTGTAACTCACCGGGTTCACCCGGGCTCACCCCGCGCGCGCGTGCGGCTCTTTGAGTACTACTTGCACCTCGTCGTGTGGGCCGGGAGCAACCGGGCCGCGGAGAACCCACGGCAACAAGACGCGCCCCGGACGCTGCGCCGGGAAAACGCGCATAGTGCGTCGGAGCGCGCATTTCAAGCAGTGAGACAGGATACGACGCCGCGGTTCAGCGACCGGGGATCCCGGACCGTTGCTGCGGCCGGTGAACGAACGTGGACTCAGGCGGCGCCACAGGTAGCGGGCCGCTACGCGGATGCGGAAGACGAAGGCCGCGGCGCGCTCAGCGCGAGCGATTATTGCTTGTGATTCAAGTAGTTGCGGGGGGGACTCCTCACCATTTGTCAAGGGCGAATTTCGGTCGCAGGAGCATGAG
>JAPPGB010000095.1 GCA_028821475.1 Spirochaetaceae bacterium | reverse complement strand
GCGCCGGCGCGGTAAGCGTGGCGGCGTGGCGCCAGCAGGTCGAGCGCCGGCTGGCGGCGGCGCTTGCCGACGTGGAGCGCGGCGCTCCCGAGGACGCGCGCCGGCGGGTCAGCGAGCTGGTGGCCGATGCGATCCGGGCGCAGTGGCAGGAGCCGCCGGTTCTGCATCCGGTGCAGATCGACATCGCCGACCAGGCGGACGCCGCGGCCACCCGGATGCGGATCGTGGCCGAGGACACCCCGCTGTTTCTGTACAGTCTCAGCGCTGCGCTGGCGTTGCACGGGGTGGTGATCCAGCGGGTGCGCATCCGCACGGTAGCCGGGCGCGTCGAAGACGTGATCGACGTGGTGGACCAGGCGGGAAGCCCGATCAGCGATCCGGTGCTGCTCGACCAGCTCAAGCTGTCGATCCTGCTCACCAAGCAGTTCGCCTACTTCATCGGCGTCGCACCCGACCCCTACGCCGCCCTGCGCCGCTTCGAGCAGCTCGCCGAGACTATCGCCGACGTGCCGGCCGAAGGGCAGCTTGCCGGCCTGCTCGCCGACCCGCGCGTGATGGGCGACCTGGCACTGCTGCTCGGCAGCAGCGAGTTTCTGTGGGAGGACTTCATCCGCCGCCAGTACGAGACCCTGCTGCCGATGCTGACCGGCGAGCGGCGTGCCGCGGGGCGGGACGATGCGACCGTAGCGCAGCGGCTGGACAGCGCCGTCGCTGCCGCGTCCACCGCGGACGACAAGGTGGCGGCCCTCAACGCGTTCAAGGATCGCGAGGCGTTTCTCATCGACCTGGACCACATTCTCGACCCGGATGCGAGCGTCACGCGGCTCGCCGGGCGGCTGACCCGGTTGGCGGAGTGCGTCGTGGAGAGCGCCCTCCGGCTCGCGGAGGAGGAGTTGCGTCCGCGCTTCGGCACCGCGCGCACGCTCGGCGGCATCGCCACCCGTCCCGCGGTGCTCGGACTTGGCAAGCTGGGCGGCAGCGCGCTTGGCTACGCCTCCGACATCGAGCTGATGTTCGTGTTCAGCGACCACGGTTATACCACCGGGCCGGAGCAGATCGGCAACGCCGACTACTACGAGCGGCTGGTGCAGGCCACCGTGCAGCGCATCGGCGCCAAGCGCGAGGGGATATTCGAGGTCGACCTGCGGCTGCGTCCCTACGGCGCCGCGGGACCGCGCGCCGTGAGCCTGGAGAGCTTCGCCGACTACTATGGCCCCGGCGGTGCGGCGTTGGCGTACGAGCGGCTGGCGCTGATCCGGCTGCGCGCCGTTGCCGGCGACCGCACCCTGGGCGCGCGCATGGAGCGGCTGCGTGACGAACTGGTGTACCGGGCCGGTGCGATCCCGCTCGACGAGGTGCACGAGATGCGCCGCCGGCAGGTGGCCGAGCACGGCTCGGGCGAACGCCTGAACGCCAAGTTCAGTCCGGGCGCGCTGGTGGACGTCGAGTACGCCGTGCAGATGCTGCAGGTGCGCTACGGCCCCGAGCATGCCGTGCTGCGCACGTCGAGCGTGCATCGTGCGCTGCGGGCGCTGGCGGAGGAGGGGATTCTGGCGGCCGCGGAAGCACAGCAGGTGCGCGGCGCGTACGATTTCTATCGGCGCCTGATCAACGCGTTGCGCATGTGGCGCGGTTCCGCGCGCGACCTGCATCTGCCGCCGGCCGGGTCGGCCGAGAGCGGCCATCTCGCGCGCCGCATGGGCTACCGCGACGGCGGCGAGCTCAGCGCGCCGCAACTCCTGTACCTGGAGCTGGAGCAGCGCCGTGCCGAGGTGCGGCGCTTCATCGACACCCATCTCGGGCACGGCAGCCTGGGCGCCGGCAGCGTCAGCGGCATCGGCGACCTGGCCTTGATCCTGGCCGGGGCGGGCGAGCCGCCGCCGGAGGCCGCACCGATCTTCCGCCGCCTGGGGTTCGCGCAACCGGAGCGCGCCGTTGCCAACCTCACGCGGTTGGTGCGCCATGCCCCGGACGCCACCGAGTTCGCACGCCTGGCGGTGCTGGCGGCCGATCAACTGGCGGAGCAGTCCGACCCCGACCGCGCCTTGAACAACTGGGAACGCTACGTTGCCGCCCTCGGCAACCCCGAGCACCACTTCCAGTTGATGCTGCTGCAGCCGATGCGGCTGGACCTCCTGGTACGGATCTTCGCCACCAGCCAGTTCCTGGCCGACGCGCTCGTTCGCCGCCCCGACCTGTTCGACTGGGTCACCGAGCCACGGCGGCTGCATCGCCGGCGGCGCATCGAGGACGTGGTGGGCGACCTCGACTTCGGCTCCGACTGGATGGCCCGGATCGATGCCGTGCGCCGCCGCGAGATCCTGCGCATTGCGATCCGTGATTATTGCCTCGCCGCGCCGGCCACCGACGTCATGCACGAACTGTCGGTGGTGGCGGAGGCGCTGATCAGCGCCGCGGTAGACAAGCTGACCGCCGACCAGCCCGCCGTACGCACGCGTGCCTGCGTGCTGGCGTTCGGCAAGCTGGGCGGCCAGGAACTCAACTACAGCTCCGACATCGACCTGGTGGCGTTGTACGACGATCGCGACTTGCCGGACGCGCAACGCGGCGCGGTGGCGCAGGCGGTCGGCGATCTGGCACGCTCACTGGACCGGGTGCTGGCGGCGCGCGCGGACGAGATGGCCGCGTACCGGGTGGACTGGCGCCTGCGCCCCTACGGCGGGTCCGGCGAACTGGCGCACTCGTTCAGCTCGCTGGCCGCCTACTACGCCGGACCCGCCAACGACTGGGAGGTGCAGGCGCTGTTGCGCATGCGCCCGGTGGCCGGCAATCGCGCTGCCGGCGAGGCGCTGCTGGCGGTCGCGCGCGGTGCCTTCGCACGCTTCGGGGACGACGCATCGACGCGCGGTGCGCGCGCCTTCGCCACCATCGAACGGCTGCGCGACCTGGCGGTGGCGGAGCACGGCCAGAGCCGATTGCGGCGCGGACAGGACATCAAGTCGGGCGTCGGGGGTATCCGCGACATCGAGTTCCTGGTGCAGGGGCTGCAGTTGCAGCACCTGCCGGCACACCCGGAACTGGTCTGCGGCAACACGGTAACCGCGCTCGACCGGTTGCAGCGGGTTGGGGTGCTCGGCTCCGACAGCGCGGACCTGCTGCGCGAGGACTACCTCTTTCTGCGCAACCTGGAGCACTTCCTGCAGGTGTTCGAGGATCGCCAGGTGCACGTGCTGCCGAGCGCTCCCGACTCGCTCGCCACCCTCGCGCGACGCATGCTCGGCGCCGGCGCCACCGCCGAGCAGTTCCAGAGCCTGCTGGCCACCGTGACCGCACGCGTGCGGGCCGCCTACCTGCGCGTGGTGACCGACGCCAGGACGCAGGCGGCCCCCCAGTCCCCCGGCTGCTGACCCGCCGGGGGTTGGGGGACCGCTGTCCGGTAGCAGCGCACCGGGTCAGCCGATGGCGACCTTGCCCACCTCGCCGGAGCGGATGCGTATGCACTGGTTGAGTTCGACCACGAAGATCTTGCCGTCGCCGATTTCACCGGTGCGCGCGCCGCGCACCACCGCGTCGATCGCGCGCTCCAGGAATTCGTCGTTGACCGCGATCTCCATGCGCACCTTCTTGAGCAGGTTCACTTCGATCTGGACGCCGCGATAGGTCTCGGTGTACCCCATCTGCTGCCCGCAGCCGAGCGCGTTGGTCACCGACATCTTGCCGACGTCCTCCTTGAACAGCTCCTGCTTCACGTCATTCAGCTTGTGCGGCTGAATGTAGGCGATTATCAGTTTCATCGTTCCGCTCCTCTAACGTGTCGTGTACACCTCGAAGTCGGTGTACGCCTCGGCGCCATGCTCTTCGAGATCCAGTCCGCGCAACTCCTGGTCGCGGCTCACGCGCAGGCCGATCGTGGCCTTGATCACGCTGAATAGTACCAGAGAGGTGACGAATGTCCACGCGAACACCGCCAGCACGCCGACAATCTGGATGCCGAGCTGGCCGAAGCCGCCACCGAAGAACAGCCCGTCGGTGCCGCCGAACCGCTCCTGGGCGAACAACCCCACCGCCAGCGTGCCCCACGCACCGACCACGCCGTGCGCGGAGATGGCGCCCACCGGATCGTCGACCATCAGTACGCGGTCGATGAACTGCGCCGCCAGCACCACCAGCACGCCGCCGAGGAAGCCGATCACGACCGCGCTGCCCGGCGAAACGTTGGCGCAGCCCGCGGTGATGGCGACCAGGCCGGCGATTGCGCCGTTGAGGGCAAACGTGGGATCCGGCTTGCCGGAAATGATCCAGGCGAGCACCAGCGCGCCCACCACGCCGGCGGCCGCTGCCAGGTTGGTGGTGACCGCGATGGCGGCGATCGACAGGTCGGTGCCCGCGACGGTGCTGCCGGCGTTGAAGCCGAACCAGCCGAACCACAGCAGGAACACGCCGAGCGCCGCCAGCGGCAGGTTGTGGCCCTGGATGGCGTTCACGATCACGCTGCCCTTGCCTTTGGTCCCGTTGCCGTTGCCGTTGCGCACGTACTTGCCTTCGCGCGCGCCGAGCACGATCGCGCCCGCCAGCCCGGCCCAGCCGCCGACCGAGTGCACCACCGTGGAGCCCGCGAAGTCGATCATGCCCAGGTTGCCGAGCCAGCCGCCGCCCCAGATCCAGTGCCCGACCACCGGGTAGATCAGCGCGGTGATGAACACCGAGTACACGAGGTAGGCCTTGAACTGGGTGCGCTCGGCGACCGCGCCGGAGACGATGGTGGCCGCCGTAGCCGCGAATACCACCTGGAAGATCCAGAACGTGAAGTCCGAAATCCCCTCCGAGACGTCCACCACGGCGCCGCCGAGGAAAAACTTGTCGGTGCCGATCAGGCCGGCGGCGTCGGCGCCGAACATGATGCCGAAGCCGACCGCCCAGAACGCCAGCGAACCGAGCGAGAAGTCCATCAGGTTCTTCATCATGATGTTGGCCGCGTTCTTGGCCCTGGTGAAGCCGGTCTCCAGCATGGCGAAGCCGGCCTGCATCAGAAACACCAGCACCGCGGCCACCAGCGTCCACACGGTGTCGATGGCTACCGCGTTGGCGGCCGAGTCGGCGAAGGCACAGACGGAGCCGAGCACCAGGAGCGCGCCGGCTATGACGAACAGTCGTCTCATGTTT
>JAPPGB010000094.1 GCA_028821475.1 Spirochaetaceae bacterium | reverse complement strand
TCGGCATGTCGATGGCCCCAGGGGCGCTGGCGGCGGCCTTAGGCGAGGATTTGGGTGTACGCCGCCGAATTTGACCGCACGGTGCCGCAACCGTATAGTCTGTAAGGATTGCACCGACCAACGGCTCCGCGCAGCCACTCGCGGTGCGCGCTGCCATGAGTGATGCGTTACGGCAACTCGCCGTCAGAACCGACTTCCCCGAGGTCAACTTCTACGACCAGGACCTCGTCAACCTCTATCAGCGTTCGTGGCACTGGATCAGCGAGCAGTGGCATCGCGGAACCGAAGCCAACGGGTTCGCGCCGCACTACTTTCGCTATCCGGCCGCGGACCGCATCAACCAGTTCGAGACCTGCTTCTCCACCTTCTTCCTGGTCTACAGCAATCGCACCTTCCCGGTAACCGAACAGCTCGACACGTTCTACCGCAAGCAGGAGGAGGATGGCGCCATCCGCGGTGAGTACCTGGTCGAAGACGGCTCGCCGGTGCTTGCCGACGACAACCCGACCGGGGTGGCGCCGCCATTGTTCGCGTGGGCCGAGTACAACCTGTACCACAAGCTCGGCACCAAGAAGCGGCTGCGTGAGATCCTGCCCGTGCTTGAGCGCCACTTCGCCTGGCTCGAGGCCACCCATCGGCAGGAGAACGGCCTCTACGCGGTCCCCGCGGCCGCCACCATGATGGGCCACTGTCCGCGCGAAGGGTGCCACTACGCGATCGACTTCAACGCGCAGCAGGCGCTGAACGCGCTGTTCCTTTCGGCGATCGGCGACGTGCTGAACGACAAGGACACCAGCTTCAAGTACAAGCGTGCCTACTTCTCGCTGAAGACCCGCATCAGCCAGCAGATGTGGGATAACGATACCGGTTTCTACTACGACCTCGACCGCGACGGACGCCGCCTGCCGCTGCGCACGGTCGGGGCATTCTGGACGCTGCTCGCGGCAATTCCCAACGAGGACAGGAGCGAACGACTCATCTCCTACCTGAACAAGCCGGAGGAGTTCGGCGTCGAGCACCCCTTCCCGACACTGTCCGCCGCCCACGAAGGCTACTCGCGCGACGGCTCCGGATACCGCAGCGCCGTACTGCCGCCGTTCAACTACATGGTGATCAAGGGACTCGAGCGTTACGGGAAACACGAAGAGGCGCGTGAGTTCGCCCTGCGCCACCTGTACTACGTGCTCGACGGGTTACATCCGGAGGAGAACGTGACGGGCTCGCTGTACGAGGCCTACGCGCCGCAACAGGACGGGCCGGCGCGGGGCCCCGACCGGAACGGATTTCCACGCCGACTCCTGATGGCCTACTGCGCGCTCAGCACCGTGGCATTGATGATCGAAAACGTGGTCGGCCTGTTTATCTCGCTGCCGCGCAAGACCGTCGACTGGCGCATTCCGATGATGGAGATCATGGGCATCGAAAACCTGCAGTTGAAACGCAACCTGATCTCCATCGTGAGCGCCAAGAGTTCGCGCGGCTGGGAGATACGGCTGGAATCGGAGAAGCTGTACTACCTGACCATCAACGTGTTGCGCGAAGGGCGGCGCAAGACGCTGCCGATTCCTTCCGGGAAGTGCTCCATTCTGATCGACAAGATATAGGCCCGGGCCGCGGACGCCGGGCCGCAGGCGCTACTGGTCGAGGCGCACGCGTCCGCGCAGTGCCCGGCTCACGGTGAGCCGGTCGGAGTATTCCAGGTCGCTTCCCACCGGCAGGCCGTGGGCCAGTTGCGAAGTCACCACGCCCAGGTCCCGGAGTTGCTTGGCCAGCAGCAGCGCCGTCGCCTCGCCCTCCACCGTGGGGTTGGTGGCGACGATCACCTCGCGCACCCCTTCCTCGCGCACGCGCCTCAGCAGCAGGTCGATGCGCAGATCCTCCGGCCCGATGCCGTCAAGGGGCGACAATACGCCCATGAGCACGTGGTAGCGGCCCCGGAACTCGCCGGTCGCCTCAATGGTAGCGACATCCTGCGGCTGCTCCACCACGCACACCCGATCCGGTTCGCGCGACGGGTCCGCACAGATGTCGCAGCGCTCCGCCTCCGTATACGCGCCGCAGATCCGACAGGGCCGGATCCGTTCACGCAACGCGGTCAGGTCAGCGGCCAGCGAGCGCACGTAGGAGGGGTCGGCCCGCAGCAGGTAGTAGGCGAGCCGTGCCGCGCTCTTGCGGCCCAGGCCGGGCAGCTTGGCCAACGCCGTAATGACCCGGTCTAGACTGGTCATGGACAGACCGTCGTCGATCAGGCCCCGAACAGCCCCGGCGGCAGCGGCATGCCGCCAAGCACGGAACTGAACTCTCCGCGCAGGTGCTCCTTTACCTTGCCGACCGCGTCCGTGAACGCGGCGCGGATCAGGTCCTCCAGCATCTCCCGCTCCTCGCGATCGATCACCTCCGGCGCGAGGCGCAGCGCGACCACCTCCAGGTGCCCGTTGAGCACCACCTCGACCATGTCGCCGCCGGCGCTGCCGGTCACCTGAACGCCACGCAGCTTCTCCTCCATGTCGCCCATGTTGCGCTGCAGACCCTGAATCGCCTTCAGAAAATCGAGCGGGTTAGATGCCATGTGCTATCTCCTTCACCACTTCGCCGCGGAATATCTTGCAAAAGCGCCCGACGTCGGTTTGCTCCGGGCCGGCCGCGCGCTCCGGCCGCCCTGCCGGCGCCGGCTCACGGCGATAGTCTACCCCGACGCTCACCGGCCGGCCCAGGATCTCGCTCGCCGCCGACGCCACCGTCTGCTGCGCGCCCGCCACCTTCCCGCCGTGGTACCGGTCGCCCGCCGCGAACGTCATCGTGACGCGGTCCTCGGTCACGACGGCCTCCTCCGCCCGCTCCACCGATGCCGCCAGCGACATCTGGTTCTGGGCACGCACCCTGGCCGCGATCTCGTGCAGCAACTCCGGCGCGCCTTCGGGCGCGGCCGGCTCTCCGGTCCCGCCGCCGCTGGTCGCGGTTCCGGCGGCGGCGCTGGTCGCGCTCCCGTCCGCGCTGGTCGCGGTTCCGGCGGCGCCGCTGGCCGCGGTTCCGGCG
>JAPPGB010000093.1 GCA_028821475.1 Spirochaetaceae bacterium | reverse complement strand
GTGCGGCCGCGCCGCGCGGCGCGGCCGCCAGCCGCCGCACGACCTGCAGCGCGGCGTCCAGCGCCTGCGAGAGCACGGCCGCCAAGCCGCGCAGCAGCCGTCCGACCGACAGCGTGCGCAGTATCTCGCCGAAGTCGCGTGAGAACAGCGGCCGCACCAGGAACACCGCCAGCACGCCGCCCAGGGCGACCAGGACCGTGACCAGGAACGCCTGGAACAGCCGGGCCGCCAGGTCCGACCCCTGCCGCTCACCGGTCATCTGCGCGAATTCGAGTGTCCGCTCGGACTCCTGCGCCCGCGAGCTCGAAGTCGACAGCTCCCGCCGGCGTACATCGCGCGGTCCCTCCGGCGTCAACAGGTCGTTGAGCCAGGAGAAGAAGGTCTCCAGGTAGCTGGCCGGCAGCGGCGGCTCGGGTCGCACCGTCGGCCACACGATCACGGCGGCAAGCGCCACGAACAGCAGCGCCGCGCCCACGCGGCGGCGGCGCAGGGAGACCGGCAGCACGAAGCCGGCGCCGAAGTAGCCCTGCTCCTCCTGGTAGCCGTTGAGCGCCGCGGTATAGGCGAGTCCCAGGGCCAGGTGCAACACCACCAGCAGCAGCAGGCCGGCGCCCACCTCGCGGCCGCCGAGCAGGACCGCGCAGAACGCCAGCAGCACCAGCAACTGGAACCAGATTACCACCCGCTTCACCTGCCGCATGCGCGCCACCGACTCGGTGGCCTCGGTCGAGTAGGAACGCACCGCGGTGCGCAGCTCGGTGCCGTCGATGCCGGTGATCGTGCTCAGGAACACCTCGCGCTCGCGGAACGCGCGGTGCAGCGAGAAGCAGGTCAGCCACATGATCAGCACCAGCAGCAGAGCGTAGATCACCTCCGCCTTGGCCGGATTGACGTCGCCGGCGAACAGGTATCCGCGCGTAGTCATGAACACCGCCGCCGCCAGGATCAGAATCACCAGCAGTTCGCGCAGCCGTGGCAGGCCGCCGCCCACCTTCTCGCGCGCCAGGGTGTTGGCCACCGCCGCCTGCGCGCCGCCGGTGAGCAGCAGCACCAGGATGGTGCCCGGCGGGTTGGGCGGCAGCACCAGGTCGAGCACCGCCACGCGCAGCAGCAGGTCGAGCAGTACCAGGAACAGGAACGGGATCGCCACCGCCAGGCTGGGGTGGATGGCGGCGCGGTACACCGCCAAGCGCCGTTCATCCAAGGATCAGGTCCCTCCCGTAGCCGCCGACGGCGTGGCTGGTGAGCCCTTCCACGGCCAGATCCTCGCGCCGCGCCCGGTGCGTGCTGACCAGGAACACCTCCACGTCGTAGCCGCGCCGGCGCAGGGCCAGCAGGGCGGCGCGCTGCGGCTCGGACAGCGGCGGCGTCACCACCACGATGCGGGTGCCGTTGGCCACCGGCACGGCGCCGCGCTGCACGATGTCGACGAAGTTGGCGGCGCCCTCGCCGGCGGTCTTGATGCGGGCGAGCTGCTCCAGCAGGTGGGCGGCGTGGGCGTAGCCGGCGCGAACCGGCTCGGCGGTGCAGGCCGCGCCGACGGGCGCCGGCAGGGGCGCGGCGGGATCCTCGGGCTGGCCGTCGGCTGCGGCGGCGTCGGCCGCTGCGGACCCCCGCGCGGCGGCCGGCGGCACCGCGGGAGCACCGGTCCGCGGTCCGATCAGCCCGCTGCTGGCCAGGCCCACCTCCTGGCCGATGCCGACGAAGTGGAACACCAGCGATGCGGCGGTCTCCACGGCGCGCTCCACCAGGTGGGCGCGCTGCGCAAGCGGGTAGTCGTCCGCGGTGAGGTTGAGCAGCACCAGCACCGGGAAGTAGATCGACGGCACGTACTCCATCGAATACAGCGCCCCCATGCGCGCGCTCGCCTTCCAGTTGATGCGCCTCGGCTCGTCGCCCGGCTGGTACTCGCGCAGCGACCGGTAGCGGGTCACGTCCTCGTACAGCTTGTTGAGCACCGTCAGGCTTCCGGACGGCAGGCCGCGCTTGTGGTGCAGGTCGAGGGCGAAGATGTCGGGATAGACGATTACCTGCTGATGGCTCGGCGCTTGCGTGCGCCACGGGAAAAAACCGAACGGATCGGTTCCGACCAGGTCGACCGGCCCGAGGTGGAACTCGCCGCGCTCACGGCCCTCGAGCCGATAGCTGAAGGTGCGCTCCTCCCAGGGGCCGAGGCCGGTCACGAACTGCGCCGGGCGGCGTGCCGCGAAGCTGCCGATGCGGTCCGCGACGGTGAGGAAGTGGATCGGCAGCGGCGTCCGGTTGCGCACCTTCAGCGTACAGGTGAACGGCGCGAACCGGTTCGCGTGCACCAGCGCCTCGCCGCGCGACACCACGACGCCGCTGCGCACGGTCAGCAGGTAACCGAATGCCAGCAGGCGGATCGCCAGCAGCCCGGCGGCAACCGCGCGCATCAGCGGCGGCGGCGCGAACAGCACGATGAACAGCAGCAGCAGGGGCACCACCACGTCGGGCCCCAAGCGCACGCGCGGCTTCACCCCGCGGCCCTGCCGCCCGCGGCCGCGCCGGGCGCCGTCTGCCGGTGCGGAGCGAGCACCTCGTTCAGGATGCCGTCGATCACCGCCTCCGGCTCCAGGCCGCGCAGCAACTGCTCCGGCTTCACGCCGATCCGCTTGAGCAGGATGGCCGGCGCCAGCTCGCGCACCTCGTCGGCGCCGCCGGCGTCCTTGCCGCGCACCGCGGCCAGCGCCTGCGCGCCCTGGTAGAGCGTCATGGAGGCGCGCGGCGAGGCGCCGTACGCCAGCCGGGGGTCGTGCCGGGTGCGTTCCACCAGGTCCAGGATCAGGTCCTGGATGGCCGGCGCGACCGACACCGCGGCCACCTCCCGCTGCAGGCCGCGCACCGTCTCCAGGTCGGTGGCCGCCTCCAGGTCGGTCACCGGGTGGGTCAGCCGGCGCTGCGAGTGCAGGATTTCCTGTTCCGCCTCCGGCGACGGGTAGCCCATGCGCAGGGTCAGAAAGAAGCGGTCGCGCTGCGCCTCAGGCAGCGGGAAGGTGCCCTCGAACTCGACCGGGTTCTCGGTGGCCAGCATGAAGAACGGCTCGGGCAGCGGCGTGGTGTCGCCTTCGACGCTGATCTGACCCTCCGACATCGCCTCCAGCAGCGCCGACTGGGTGCGCGGCGTGGCGCGGTTGATCTCGTCGACCAGCAGGATGTTGGTCATGATCGGGCCCTGCCGGAACTCGAACCGGCCGCTGCGGGCGTGGTACACGGAGCCGCCGAGCACGTCCGCCGGCAGCAGGTCGGGGGTGCACTGGATACGCCGGAACTCCCCGCCCAGGCAGGTGGACAGCGCGCGCGCCAGCACCGTCTTGCCGACGCCGGGGACGTCTTCCAGCAGCGCGTGGCCGCGGCACAGCAGCGTCACCAGCAGCTTCTCCACCACCTGCTCCTTGCCATAGATCACTCTGCCCACGGCCGCGGTCAGCGCCCGCGCCCAGCCCCGCGCGTCCATCGCGCCTGTTGTACCACACCAGCCCGTTGCAAGTACGCCGGCACGCGGCAAGGGCCACGTCAGCCGGCTCCCGGCGCCGCGTCCGCGGCTGGCGTGCCACACCAGCGCGTTGCAAGTACGCCGCGGACGGCAAGGGCGATGGCAACCGTCACCGGGTGTCGCGTCGACGGCTGACGCGCCACACCTGTCCGCCGCAAGTACGCCGCCGGACGGCAAACCGCGTCGTGGGTGGGAACGCCAAGAGCGGTAGCCTTGGAGCCAAAAGTGTAAGCGCACGAGGCAACCTGCCGACCGGACAGATCGCGGGACATGGAGAGAATCGCAAAAATGTTGCGCGTACCCCTCGACGCGATTTGCCGGGCTCATGGGTGGCTCGCTACGGCGCGCGGCGGCCCCTCCGACGGTCCGGAAACGACTTGGCCTCCGCGGGCGCGGCAGCGCCCCGCTGAGCGGCCTTCCGGGCGCCGTTTCACCGCCGTCGAGGACTCGGAAAAATCTTCTATCTTGAATCCCATGGTATACTTATGAGTATGCGAGTGTCGCCTTCTCCCACCCACTGGTCCACCGTCGCCGCGCTCCCCGACTACCTCCTGCTGGCGCAGACCCGGCAGCTCGCCCGCCACGAGCAGGCGCTGCAGATCCTAGTGCTCGACCACCTGCGCGAGATCGAGGCGCGCCGCCTGCACCTGACGCGCGGGTACGGCAGTCTGTTCGACTACGTGGTGCACGAACTGGGCTACACCGCGGCCGCCGCCTGGCGGCGCATCAAGGCGATGCGGCTGTGCAGCCAGACCAGCGGGGCGCGCGAACTGCTGCAGGACGGCTCGCTGAACCTGAGCAAC
>JAPPGB010000092.1 GCA_028821475.1 Spirochaetaceae bacterium | reverse complement strand
GCGCTGCGCGGCGCCCGGTGCCGGCGCCGCTGGGGCCGGGGCCGTGTCGGCCTGCGCGTCCGGCGGCTGCTCGACCGCGGTACGGCGCGCCCGCTCGCGCCACCGCTTGAGCAGCGCGAAGAAGGCGACGCTCTCCAGCATCAGGATCAGGATCAGGAGGATGGCCGCCGGCACCCGGCCGAACGCCTCCACCAGCGCCACGGCCGCGAACGCGCCGTCCTCGGCAAGCAGGACGTGGCTGAGGGCTCCGAGCACCGGCAGGAACAACCCCGCCGCGACCAGCGAGGCCATCACCTCACGCGTCACGCGGTCGTTGTAGAGCACGAACACGTACACGTAGCAGAGCACGGGAATCAGCAGCCCGAACCAGAGAAACGAATCGAACAGAAACCACGCCGGCGCGTACAGCACGTTGAGCGGAAACCGCGCCGTGGACGGCCGCCCGGCCGCCAGGAACGGAATCAGCGAGGCGAGGGCAAAAGTGCCGGTGGCCGCCAGAGCCACCGCGCAGACCTGTTGTACACCCTGGCCGGAATTCCGCCAGCGCCGGGTCCACCTGGAAATGTTCATCGCGCCGCTACCGCTGCCGGGACCGGGCATGGCGCGGACCCCGCCCACTGCGCGTGAGTTCCCATATCCCAAGTATCGGCATGCCGGCGTCCCAACCGAGCCCCGACCGGCAGCTTCTACACCGGCCGGGAGCCGGTTACAGCACGGTCAGGCCGATGATGCCGACCGGTACCAGGTACAGGGAGAACAGGTGCAGCCGGCCGCGGCGCACGATGCGCAGCAGCGCCGTCAGCGCCAGCCAGCCGGCGGCGAACGACACCGCCATGCCGGCGGCCAGCGCCGTGAGGTCGACTGCCTCCTCCAGGGCGGACAGCTCGGGCAGCGACACCGCCACCGCGCCCAGGATGGCCGGCACCGAGGCCAGGAACGAGAAGTCCGCCGCGGTCTCGCGATCCGCTCCCGCCAGCACCCCGGCGGCGATGGTGGCACCGGAGCGGGAGATGCCGGGGATCACCGCCAGCCCCTGCACCACCCCCACCAGCAGCGCCCACGGCCAACGCGGCAGCCGGCCGGCACTCGGCGCCGCGTCGGCGCATGTCTCGGCGGGCGCGGCAGCGTGCGCCTCGGCGCCCGGTTCGGGGCCCGGTTCGGGGGCTCCGCGCAGCCAGCGGGCGGCGAGCAGCAGCATCGCGGTGACCAGCAGCATCACCGACACGAGCGACGGCGAGCGCGGCAGGCCGACGGAACCGAACGCCATGCCGATGCCGCCCGTCACCACCGTGCACAGCAGCAGCAGGCCCAGCAGGCGGCGCTCGTCGGACCCGCTCCGCCGGCGCGCCGGCGGGCGCAGCAGGTCGATGGCCGCGACGACCAGCCGGCCCAGCCGCGCCCGGAACACCACCGCGGTTGCGGCCAGCGTCGACAGGTGCAGCAGCACGTCGAACAGCAACGGCACTTCGCCCACCGCCAGCACCTCGCGCAGCAGCACCAGGTGCCCGGAACTGGACACCGGCAGGAACTCGGTAACGCCCTGCAACGCTCCCAGCACCACCGCCTGCCAGAAGCTCATCATGCGGGTGACACCGGTGCGCGGTGACCCGCTGCCGGCGCCCGAAGATCGATCAGCTCGCGGTAGTGGCGACCGCAACGGCGCGGCGCGATCGGTTCACCGATACGCGACAGCGGAGGAACGCTGAACGGACTGCTCATGGGTTGTGGGGCAGCGTCCTCAAGGATGCCTGCCGAATGTTTCGCGGAAGTCGGCACCAAGTCCAACCGGCCGACCGGCCGGCTCAGCACGTCATGGCCGGTATGCGCCGTCGCGTTGCGCATGGTTCCCGGTAGCGCACCTGTCACCCTGCGCGCGCTCCCGCCTGCCATAACGCCAATCACCTCTTGAACCCTCGCAGAAGGACGAGGTGGCGCTCGGCGTCCAGGTGCGGGACGGCAAGGCGTGTCACCTGCACCCGCAGCAATTCACCCGCCACTTCGCGCGCGGCCTTCAGTTCCCGCTGCACGGTCGCCGCGGTGCCCTGGTACAGGGCAACCGTCGACCGCGCGTGCAGCACCGGCAGCAGATCCGGCAGCAGGCGCGCGAGCGGCGCCACCGCACGCCAGGTCACGATGTCCACCGGGGCCAGGGCGGCGTCGGCCAGCGGACGGGCGACCACGGCCAACTCCGCCGGCGCCAACTCGCGGCACACGTGGTTCAGGAACGCGGCCCGGCGGGCGCTGCGCTCCACCAGGATCACCCGGGTGCCGGCCAGGGCCAGGGCCAGCGGCACGCCCGGCAGGCCGGCGCCGCTGCCCACGTCCAGCAGCGTGGCGCGCGGTTCCACCTCGCGCAGCGCCGGCACCGCCGCCAGGCTGTCCAGCAGGTGGTGGGAGACCAGCCGCCGCCGGTCCGCGGCCACCAGCCGGTACACCGGGTTGGCCGCCTCGATCAGCGCGGCGAACCGTTGCAGCCGGTCACGCATGCGCCAGTCGCCGCCCATGCCGAGCCGGTGCAGGCCATCTTCCAATAGCTCGCCGTCCGTCAATGCCCGCACGGCCCGTCCTGCCCGTATTCCGGCGCCCACGGTAACACGGTACCCAAAAGGTGCCTGCCCTCCTACAATGGAGGAATGCAAAGCGAAACCGACCTCACCGGTCTCGACCCGGCCGCTGCCCGCGAGTACGTGCTCGGCTACGTCACCGCGCTGCGCATCACCGCCAAGAAGCGCCAGCGCCTGGAGGTCTCGCTGAAGACCTGGGAGGAGCGCGTCAAGCAGGCCACGGATGCCGGCAACGACACGCTGCGCGCCGCGGCCCGCAACGAAATGCAGCGCATCCAGGACGGCCTCGGGCGGGTGGCATCCGAGGAGTCGGAGTTGACCGCCCAGGTCGCGGTGATGAAGCGCCACCTGAAGAGCATGCAGCACGGCCCGGTGGTCAACGCCGACGCCGAGGCCCTCCTGGCCCAGCTCCAGTCCCTCACCGGCGAGCCCGACACCCTCAAGGCCGACCTCGACCGCCTCGGCGCCGAGCAGCGCGCCGACGCCGAACTCGCCGCCCTCAAGCGCCGCATGGCGCAGGGCAAGTAGAGCGCCCTCTCAGCCGGCGCGACAGGTGCGCACTATCCTGAATCGCGATTGAGTTGCGCGCTACGGTGCCGCAATCAACGAAGCAGGAGCGCCTCCTCCTCTTCTCGCCGTTCCTGGATCGCCATTTCATTCAGCGCGGCGGCGCCGCGTTTCGCCCACGAGCGAAGGCGCGGTAAAGACGTACGCTCTGCAATTCCGGATAGCTTGTTCGCCAAGTCGCGCCTTGTGTTGGCCGTGAAGGGTCGGCCCGTCGTGGCTCCCGCCAGCGCAGCCGCTGGCATGCTGACCGAAGACTCGCGCACCGAATTCCCGCGTGCGTCTTACACCGCATCCGGCCGCCGCCGGTCACTGCGGTTCGCGCACCGGCACACCCCGGGTCCAGCGTCCCTGGCCGGCGGCGGCGTCCTCACCGTGGCGCAGCATCCGCACCACTGCGCCGCGTTCCATCCAGTCATCGGCAGCCCGATCTTCGCGAGCGACCGCCGAGGCCTCGGGATCGAGCACCGCCAGGTCGGCGTCGCAGCCGGGGTGGAGGCGGCCCTTCGCCGGCAGGCCCAGCAGCCGCGCCGGCTGCCAGCACAGCAGCGCCGCCAACTCTTCGAGGGCGATGCTGCCCGCCGCCACTCCGGCCCGCCACAGGTGCGCCAGCATCTGGCGGTCCGCGGTTCGCTCACCGGCGTCAACGCTCACCATGCGCACCGTCCCGGCGCGAACCGCCGGCCACCACTCCGCCGCGGCCTTCGGCTCGGCGAGCAGCAGGGGCGCCGGCGCCGCCACCGCAATACCGCTGCCCGGCTCGCCGCAGCGCAGCGCCACTTCCAGCGCCGCACGCATGCCGGCCACATGGGAAGGCGCCAGCACCACCCGGCCGCCGTCCAGCGGCAGCGGAAGCCCCCCGACGCTGCGCTCCATGGCGCGCGCATCGTCGCTCAGCACCACCAGGGTCGCCCCACAGTGACCGGTCACCCGCACCAGGTCGGCATCGAATCCGGGTTCCTTCAGGATGCGGTCGTCGACCGCGAACGCCGCGCAGCCGCGCCCGAACACCGCATCCGGCAGCACCTCCAGCTCCGCCGCCACTCCCCTGAGCAGCGGAACGGGCACCGCATCCACCGGCGGCGGCTCCCGCGCCGGCGGCCCGAGGCTCGCCACCGGCACGGCGAGGGTGGTCGCCGGCAGGCCGCCGCACCAGGCGCGCGGCGCATCGGAGCGGCACAACACCACCGGTCCGGGGAACACCAGCTTGCCGGTGAGGTCGCGCCACCCCGCCCCGCCGGCCGCGTCCGAGCGCGCCATGCGCAGCGCGCGCACCACCCCTGCGCCCATCTCCACGTCGGCCACGAACCGCCCGTCGGCATGCACCAGCAGCCCCTGATACAGCGTATCCCCCACCGCTTCTTGTCACATCCGGCGACGCGATAGCCGGCTTCTTCCGGTGCGGCGACTCGCGACCATCATGGACCTACGCACTCCGAAAGTCGTGCCAATCGATCTCCAACTGTCGGATCGCGGCGCGAACCGTGCCCTGCTTCAGTCGCGGCTACCCCAGTCGGGAAGCACGGTGGCTCGCTGGGAATCGGGATTGTACCATTTGCGATGAGATTCACGTCCCCGTCGCTCACGTTCCTGGCATCCGAGCAGTGTCAGCTTCCGAGCGACCTCTCGATACGTCACGCCGTGGAAATCACGGTCTCAAACCACACCGGGTCGCTTGTGACCGCTATCTGCGTGCCTTGCGGCAGCGGGCGTCCGAGTTCTTCGTAGAGTTCGACCACCGCGGCCAGGGCGTCGGTCACGTTCTCCATCGCATCGCGAATGGAACCGCCCTCGGTGATCAACTCCGGCAGCAAGGGGGACGTCACCGTGTAGCCGCCCTCAGGTTGCGGCGTCATGAGAAGCGGCACCTTGTATCCCACCGGAGCCTCCTTGGGTTCCATCGCCCCCATCGCAGCAGTCACCAGCTACGGTACACCGTAACCGCGAGGGCGACAACACACGCGTAGCCCAATGGCCCTCGCCTGCTGACGCTGACGGAACACCTCCCGGCACAGCTTCGACCGGTGCCTGCGGCTCCGCAGCGTCACGCTACGGTTCTGTTCTGTTCCCGCTGCGTCATGCGGGGACGGCGAACCATGGACGACGAGACGGTCACGGTACCGTGCCGCGACCGCTCAAGAAGCCGGCGAGCTGTGGCGGATTTACCGGTGGATTGCCAGCCCGTTCTTTCGACGTTGGACTACTAAGCGCAGCTCGTTCAGCACGTCGCGTCCGAGGGCAGAGTAGTCTGGAATCTGTTGGCTGCGCGGACTACGCGCAGCGATCCCGATTGTGTGAGAGTAACCGGCCCTGATACATCGAAACAGTCCATTCCAACCGATCCCGTCACAACAGGACGGTCTTGGTCGTCGAAACGCCCACTGATCAACGGAAAATCCGAGGTCGGGTGTCCATATATCGGATATACGAGCGCTTGAGCGGCAACTCCCGGTCCTGGGCCTTCCGCACGATGTCTTCGACGCTATCGCCGTTCACGAACGATGGTACGTCGTCCTCGCTGACCCATACGCCAATCCACTGGTCGGGATACCGGTCGAGCAAATCCTTGTGATGGTCGATTAGATGATGCACTGCCCGCTGATGTGCCGTAAACTCCTCAAGGTCTTCTACGGTATAATCGTCCCATCCGCACCGGTCGGTGTTCTGCCCGTTCATGGTGTCCTCCTCACCGGCTGGGCATTTCAAGCCCTTGATCGGGGATGAGTCCGTAATGCACTATGACACAAGGGGACTAGCCCTACTATAGTCGCAGGTGAAGCCCTGTCAATAGAATAGCGTATCTCTTTCTTATAAAGGAATTAACACGGTTATCCACGACCCTTGACACGCCGTGTGCGCGCCTTGCAAGAGCTTGATTGCAAGATGACTACTCCGATAGATTCCAAGACATGATGCAGCCTTTTTAGATTGGGCGCGGTTCAACCGCGAGCACCCCAGTCGAAGTACGCGCTGATCGCATGGTGGAGCAGGGCGATATGTTTGAGTTCTACCTCGACGACAGGAGACTCGAAGATGTATCCAAGCACCGGGTGGTGCGGATTTTCGTGCCTCGCGGCGCGCGGTCGGAGGTGATCGGGACCGCAGCTGTCGTGGACGCCGAGCAGGATCGCTATCTGTTGCCCTCGCGGGCGCTCAGATCCTTGAACACGCTTTGACGGCCCCTGAAATGGCATGGTTAGAGGAGGGTATCGTACCCAAGAGTTACGCCTCCCGTGAATCAGTCTTCGCAACTATTGGACCGACCACCGGAGGTGCTACAGTGTCAAGCTTCCCCTCGTCGACGCTCACCATGGCATCAGCAAACGCACCGAAGATCCGCTTGCATTCGCGCCATGGTATCGTCACGGTGTAATTGTGCTTTGACGGTGTATTGAAGTCGGGAACGGAGCGAGCACGTATCTTTATGCACTTCTCGTGCTTGTCCCACTCGAATGTAGCGTTCTTCAATTCTGTCTCCGCAGGCCGTTCATCTCGTCGCGCTGCTTTCCTCGTATCACGATCTCCTTCGCACTCATGCCGTTACTCCTTCACTCTGTGTGGCGCAAATTCCCATCAATGACGTTCCATCATATGTCTCCTTCGGCCATTGTAGCAATCTCCGCCGGCTCCCGCACAGGACTATCCCACGCTACGAAACCGCGGTCTGTCACGCACCGCCTCGTCGCCGCCTCATCGATTCTGGCGACCTGCACGTGATCCGCCGTGTTCATGGCACGATTCACGTGAGCCTGCGGTCAGCGAACGGTTCGCCGTGGGCCAAGCGCCTGAAAAAAGTCGAGAAAATCGCTGGCTGCGGGGGTGAGGGGGTTGACATGGTTTTGGGCGCGCGATTGGGCCACGTCCCCGACCCCGCC
>JAPPGB010000091.1 GCA_028821475.1 Spirochaetaceae bacterium | reverse complement strand
CTCAACTGATGACTATAAAACGACTTAAGAAGAATCCTGCCCTGGAACTTCGGTTTAGGCCAGGCGGCGGATACGCGGCAGGCCGACGCCCGCGGCCGCGCTGGCGGCCAGCAGGACCGCGCCGCTGATGAACAGCGCCTGCGGCGCGCCGATGGCGCTGGCCAGGGCGCCGATGCCCAGTTGCCCCACCGGAGCCACGCCGATGCTCAGCGTCCAGGCGCCCATCGCGCGCCCGCGCTCCTCGTTGGCGACGTTGTCCTGCATCAGGGTCATGCTCAGCGCGTCTACCGCCATGGCGCATGCGGTGGCCGCGGTAAGCACCGCCACCGCCCATACGACGTTGGCCGACACGACCAGCGCCATCAGGCTGGCGCCGAAGCCGATCATCACGGCGAACAGCAGCCTGCCCTTGTGGCGAAAGTCGCCGAGCGCCGCCAGCACCAGGAGCGCGGCGATGCCTCCGGCCTGCCGCACCGCGCTCATCACGCCCAGCCCGACCGCACCAAGCCCGAGCACGTCCTTGGCAATCACCGGCAGCAGGCTCATGTGCGTGAAGCCGAACAGCTCGGTGAGCGCCATCAGCGCCATCAGGGTAACCAGCGTGCGGCTGCGCCGCATGATCGCCAGGTAGCCGCGCAACACGCGCAGAATCGACGGCGGCCGGGTGTCCAGGGCGGTGGCGGGCCGGCTCCTGATCAGCGCCAGCACCGCCCCGGACCCGAGGTACAGAAGGCAGATCACCAGGAACTGCCCGCCGGCGCCGGCCGCGGCGATGATGAATCCCGACAGCAGCGACCCGACCGCCAGGCCGATCTGAAAGCTGACCGAATTGAGCGACATGCCGTTGAGCGCCAGTGCCGGCCCGACCAGGTCGTAGGTCAGCGCCTGGCGGGTGGTGGTCTGGAACGCGGTCACCCCGCCGGCGAACGCGGTGAGCGCGAGGATCGCCCACAGCGGCGCCGCGCCGCCCAGCAGCACGGCGGCCATCGCGCCGGTTACCAGCACGGCCGCTGCGCTGATCGCCAGCAGCAGGCGGACGCGGTTCAAGCGGTCCGCCACCGCTCCCGAAACCGGCCCGAGAAAGAAGAATGGCGCCATCGACATGGCGGAGGAGACCGCGGTCCAGAACGGCGAGCCGGTGATTTCGAACACCAGCCACCCGGTGACCACCATCTGCATCCCGAGCGACGCCGCCTGCAGCAACAGGCCGATCCACAGCAGCCGGAAGGAGGGGACGGCGAACGAGCGGGCCCAGCGGGGGTAGCGCCGCGCACCCGGGCTGCGGCGCACGCGGTCAGTCCTGTTGCAGTTCGTTGATGCGGTCGCGGATCTTGGCCGCCTGCTCGTAGTCTTCTTCCCGTACGGCGGCGTCGAGTTCCTTTTGCAGGTCGGCGAGCAGGGAGTTCTCCTGCGACTTGCCCGACCGCTTGCGCTGCCGCCCGCGGTCGCCGTCGTCGACGCCGGATACCGAGCTTGCCGGCATGCCGGCGTGAGAGACGACTTCCTCGTCGATGAAGATCGGGCACTTGACGCGCACCGCGAGTGCCACGCAGTCGGACGGACGCGCGTCGATCACCATCTCCTCATCCTCCTGCAGCAGGATGAGGCGGGCGTAGAAGATGCTGTCATTGATGGCGGTAATCTCGATGCGGTTGATCTCCGCGTCGAGCCGGCCGAGCACCGACACGAACAGGTCGTGAGTAAGCGGGCGGGCGGCGTTGACGTCGCCGAGCCCCATCACGATGGAGTGAGCGATGCTGGGATCCACGAAGATGGGCACTACCGAGTCGCTGCCGGTGGGGCGGATCAACACCGCGTTGCCGTCCTGCGCCTTGACTACGGTCCAGATGTCTGCGGGTACTAGCATGCTGCGTACGGCATCCGTCTCGCCGCCACTAGGCGGATTTCTTCTCGCCGAGCAGGGTGACTTCCGGCGCCACCGCGTTCTCGACCACCTCGCGGGTCACGACGACGCGCTTGGAGCCCGCCAGTGAAGGCACGTCGTACATGATATCCACCATGATCGTTTCGATTATGGAACGCAACCCTCGCGCCCCGGTCTTGCGCTGTACGGCCTTGCGGGCGATTGCATCGATCGCCTCCTCTTCGAAGATCAGTTCGACGTCGTCGAGCTTGAGCGACGCCTGGTACTGCTTGACCACCGAGTTGCGCGGTTCCACGATGATCCGCTTCAACGACTCCACCGAGAGCTGCTCAAGCGCAACCACCACCGGCAGCCGCCCGATGAACTCGGGAATCAACCCGTAGTGAATGAGGTCGTCCGGCTCGAGATGCTCGAACAACTCCACGAGGTCCTTTTCCTGCGTGGTGCGCACCTCGGCGCCGAAGCCGAGCGGATTCTGGGCGATGCGCGCTTCCACCACCGCGTCGAGGCCCACGAACGCGCCGCCGCAGATGATCAGGATGTTGCTGGTGTCGATCTTCAGCATCTCCTGGTTGGGGTGCTTGCGGCCGCCCTGCGGCGGTACCGAGGCCACCGTGCCCTCGATGATCTTCAGCAGCGCCTGCTGCACGCCCTCGCCCGACACGTCGCGCGTTATCGAGACGTTCTCGCCCTTCTTGGCGATCTTGTCGATTTCGTCGATGTAGATGATGCCGCGCTCGGCGTGCGCGATGTTGCTGCCCGCGTTCTGGATCAGTTTGAGCAGGATGTTCTCGACGTCCTCGCCGACGTAGCCCGCCTCGGTGAGCGTGGTGGCGTCGGCGATGGCGAACGGCACCTTGAGCTTGCGTGCGAGCGTCTCCGCGAGCAGCGTCTTGCCGACGCCGGTGGGGCCGATCAACAGCACGTTGGACTTGTCGAGTTCGACGTCGCTGTCCTGCTTGCGCATCGCGATGCGCTTGTAGTGGCTGTAGACCGCCACCGACAGCACCTTCTTGGCCTCTTCCTGGCCAACCACGTACTGGTCGAGGTAGCGCTTGATCTCTTTCGGCTTGGGAATCTCTTCCTGGTATTCGGCGGTGAGGGTCTCTTCCTCGTCGTCGAGGATCTTCTTGCAGACGGTGACGCACTCGTCGCAGATATACACGCCGGGGCCGGCGATAAGGCGGCGCGCGGTATCGGCGCTCTTGCCGCAGAACGAGCAGAGCTTCTGGCCGCCCGCCTTGCTGGTCTTCGCCACTTGCTCAGCCCCTACCCATCGTTACGGAGTGTTTGTGCCGCCGCCATCGCTTTCGTCGCGCTTCATCACCCGGTCGATCAGGCCGTACGCCTGCGCCTCGTCTGAGGACATATAGTAGTCGCGTTCGAGGTCGGACGCAATCACCTCGTCCTCCTTCCGCGCATGAATCGCAAAGTAGTGGATGATCATCCTCTTGAGCCGGATCAACTCGCGTGCCTGGATGCTGATGTCCGCCGCCTGACCCTGCACGCCGCCCCACGGCTGGTGAATGAGCATGCGCGCGGAGGGCAGCGCGAACCGCTTGCCGTGGGTGCCGGCGGCGAGCAGCAGGGCGCCCATCGACGCCGCCTGCCCGAGGCACACGGTCTGAATGTCCGGCCGGACGTACTGCATGGTGTCGTAGATCGCGAGGCCGGCGGTGACCGAGCCGCCGGGTGAATTGATGTAGAGCTGGATGTCGCGGTCCGGGTCCTGCGACTGCAGGAACAGGAGCTGGGCTACGACCAAGTCGGCGGTGACGTCGAAGATCTCACCGTCGATGAAGATGATGCGGTCCTTGAGCAGCCGCGAGTAGATGTCGTAGGAACGCTCCCCCCGGCCGGTCTGTTCGATGACGATGGGTACCAGACTGTTTAGCTGTGCGTCCATGATGTATGTAGAGCCGGCCCCTGCCCGCGGGGCACGGGAGACTGCGCTAATTTACTGGTTCGCCTGCACCGAGTCCATATAGCCGGTGTAGCTCGTGCGAGCGCCCGGCGTGATGTCGCAGGCCGCGATCAGGCGGTCGAACAGTTGCTCGTCGCGCAGCTCGCGGCGCAGGTAGGCGAGCATGTTCTGGCTCTCGTAGCGCGTGCGCAGTTCCGCGGCGTCCTCGCCGCGCTGCTCGGCCATCTCGTTCAGGCGGGCGTCGAGATCGTCGTCGTCCACCTCGATCTTCTCGCGGTCGGCGAGCGCCTCCTGGACCAGCGAGCGGCGCACCCGGTGTTCCACCGTCGGGCGCATATCTTCGATGGCCGCCTCGACGCTGCCGCCGCCGGCCTCGATCGCCGCGGCAAGCTGCTGCGGCGTCTGCCCGCGGCGCGCCGCGAAGCCGCTCCACGCGCTCTGCATGTCGGCCGCCACCATCGACTTGGGCAGCGGCACCTCGGATGACTCCACCACCCGGTCCATGATCTGCTCGATCAGCCCGGTGCGGATTTGGGCGTCGGCGTTCGACCGCAGCCGCTCGCGCAGGTCGTTCTTCAGGTCGTCGAGGGTTTCGAAGCGTTCGCTGATGTCCTGGGCGAGTTCATCGTCGAGGTCGGGGAGCTGTTTCTCCTTCACCGAGGTCACGGTGACCCTGAGGGTGACCGTGCGGCCCGCCAGCTCGCGGTGTTCCCAGTCGTCCGGGAACGACTTGCTGAACTCCTTGTCGGCACCGCGCTGCATGCCGATCAACTCGTCGTCCATGTGGTACAGGTTATAGTGGGTGCCCACCTCGAACACGAAGTCGCGCCGCTCGGTGGCGGAGTTCGGGGCTCCCGCATCGTCCAGCTCCACGTAGTTGACCGTGATCACGTCGCCCTGCTCGACCGCCACCGGCGCGTCGCCCTCCGCACTCTTCTCGATCACCACGGCGTTCTGTTCGCGCAGGTTGCCGAGCTCGCGCTCCAGGTCGGCGTCTTCGACGGCCACCTCCGGCTTCGCCAGCTTCAGGCCCCGGTAGTCGCCGAGCTTGACGTCGGGCCAAGTGTCGTAGACCACGGTGAAGGTGAAGTCTTCGCCGAGCACGATCTGCCGCTCGGAGTCGGCGCGCGGCGGCAGGTAGGGCAGCGGCTTCTGCTCCACTGTCGCGATCACTTCGCTGACGGTCTCGTTGATCACCTGCTCGGCGACCTGGCGGGCGAGGGCGTCGCCGAACTTGCGCACCAGCACGTCGCGCGGCACCTTGCCGCGCCGGAAGCCACGGATCTGGGCGCCGCGGCGCAGTTCGCGGAGCGACTTGTCGTAGCACTCCTGGACGCTGCTGCCGGCCACGGTGAGGGTAAGCCGCACCTCGCTGTCGTCAGAGACGGATAGTTCCTGGTTGGTAACGGTCACTCGATTGCCTTGCGTTCTCTTCGAGCTATTCGAACGATGTTCGAGCGGGAAACGGGATTCGAACCCGCGACTTCCACCTTGGCAAGGTGGAGCTCTACCACTGAGCTATTCCCGCTTGTTGCGAGAGAAGGGACTCGAACCCTTACGCCTCGCGGCACCAGATCCTAAATCTGGCGTGTATGCCAATTTCACCACTCTCGCCATTACCGAGGCACGCGCCCCGGAACCTCGGCTGCCATGCTGAGCCGTGAAGGGATCGAACCTTCGACCCGCAGATTAAGAGTCTGCTGCTCTACCAGCTGAGCTAACGGCCCTCAATGTCGCAACGGACGCCGCCACGTCCCTGTGCTCCTCCTCGCTCCCACCCCTTCTGGTGCAATGGGGCACCGGTGAGGCGGTTCCGCACGACTGCTCCCTCCGCGCCCGGCAGGACTCGAACCTGCGACCTACGGATTCGAAGTCCGGCGCTCTATCCAAACTGAGCTACGGGCGCCACGGTCGCGCGTCGCGGATCCGGTCACGTACCTGGTGGCCTGCGCAGCCCGGCATCCGCTGGTGTCTGGCCGCCGCCGGACGCCGCCCAGGTACCGCCAGAGGGTGGGTGGGTGATGGGGCTTGAACCCACAACTTCCAGATCCACAGTCTGGTGCTCTACCGATTGAACTACACCCACCGAGTGGCGCAACCCGTCCGCCCTCGCGCACGCTGCGACGCAAACAACAGGGTAATCAGCGGTCTGGTCGGCTGTCAACCGGAATTTGGGCCCGGCGGGGCGGCTGGGGCCGGCCCGGGCGCGCAGCGGCATCCGCGTTGGTTTCGCGGACGGGTCAGCGGCGCTCCAGGTCGAGCGCGGCCGAGTTGATGCAGAAGCGCTTGCCGCCGGGACCGGGGCCGTCGTCGAACACGTGTCCGAGGTGGGCCTCGCAGCGGTTGCACAGCACCTCGGTGCGGCGCATGAAGAAGCTGTTGTCGGCCTCGGTGTGCACGCAACCCGCGGCGACGGGGGCCGTGAAGCTCGGCCAGCCGGTGCCGGAGTCGAACTTGTCGGCGGCGTCGAACAGCTCGCTGCCGCACGCCACGCAGCGATAGGTACCGTCGTCCTTGGTGTTCCAGTAGGCGCCGCTGAACGGCGGCTCGGTACCCTTCTTGCGGGTAATGTGATACTGCTCGGGCGTGAGCTGCCGGCGCCACTCGGCGTCGCTCTTGCGCACCTCCGGTTCGACCTTGCCTCGCTTGCTCACCAGTGTCCTCCTCCACGAACCTGCAAGGACACGGTACTACAAACCGATGTCGTCGGCCACTTCGCGCATCGCGAGGATGACGGTCCGAATCAGGTCGTTCAGCTCGGCGTCGAGCATGCGGGCGCCGCGCTCGATCACCTCGCGATCCACGCCGGCGGCGAAGTTGGCGTTCTTCCACTTCTTTCTGACCGACCTCACCTCCAGGTCGCGCACGCTGCGCGATGGGCGCACCAGGGCGCAGGCGGTCACGAAGCCGGTGAGCTCATCGATCGCGTACAGGGTCTTTTCCAGTTCGGAGAGCGGCTCCACGTCGGTGCAGATCTGCCAGCCGTGCGAAATCACCGCGCGCACGTAGTGGTCCGGCCAGCCGGCGGCGCGCAGGATCTGCTCGGTCTTGCGGCAGTGCTGCTGCGGGTACTTCTCCCAGTCGAGGTCGTGCACCAGCCCGATCACCTCCCACGGCTCGGGCTCCTCGCCGCGTTCGCGGGCCACGTAGCCCATGGTGGCGGCCACGGCGCGGCAGTGGTTGCGCAGCGCCGGGTTCTCGATGTACTGCTCCAGCAGTCGTTCGGCGTCGGTTCGGGTCGGTACCATGGCGCCGATTGTACGTGCCGGACGCTCGCAATGCACCCCGGACGGCGCGCCGGCGATCGGGAACGGCACGGCGGCGGCCGCGGATGACTTGGAGCGGCACGCGGCGGTATGTTTCGCTGACTTTCATGGCCAATCTCCTCAGTTCCTACCTGGCGGCGACTTCGCCCGAGCACGTCACGGCGCCGATGGCCGCCTACGTTGCCGCCCTCGACCAGATGTACGACGGGTCCCCGGAGGTCGCCGCCGCGGTGGTGCGCGAACTCGCCGATCAGCGCGCCCACCTGAAGCTGATCGCCAGCGAGAACTACGCGTCCCTGGCGGTGCAGGCCGCCATGGGCAACCTGCTCACCGACAAGTACGCCGAGGGCGTGCCGGGCCATCGCTTCTACGCCGGCTGCGCCAACGTGGACGCGGTGGAGGAGCGCGCGGCGCGGTTGGCGTGCGAGTTGTTCGGCGCCGAACACGCCTACGTGCAGCCGCACAGCGGCGCCGACGCCAACCTGGTGGCGTACTGGGCCATTCTGGCCACGCGCGTGGAGCAGCCCCGGCTGGCCGACCTGCGGGCGAAGTCCGCGCTGGCGCTGAGCGAGGCGGACTGGCAGCGGCTGCGCGCGGAGCTGGGCAATCAGCGCCTCCTGGGCATGGACCTGGGTGCCGGCGGCCACCTTACCCACGGCTACCGGCTGAACGCATCCGGGCGCATGTTCGAGTGCCACTCGTACGGCGTCGACCCGGACAGCGGACTGCTGGACTATGACGCGCTGGAGCGCCAGGCGCGCGAGGTGCGCCCGCTGATCCTGCTCGCCGGTTACAGCTCCTACCCGCGCGCCCTGGACTTCCGCCGCCTGCGCGCCATCGCCGACGCCGCGGGGGCGGTGCTGATGGTGGACATGGCTCACTTCGCCGGGCTGGTGGCCGGCGGCGCGTTCGCCGGCGACCGCGACCCGGTGCCGTTCGCCGACGTGGTGACCTCCACTACCCACAAGACCCTGCGCGGCGCGCGCGGCGGCCTGGTGCTGTGCCGCGGCGAGTTCGCCGACGCGGTGGACCGCGGCTGCCCGCTGGTGCTCGGCGGGCCGCTGCCGCAGATGCTGGCCGCCAAGGCGGTGGCGTTCGCCGAGGCGAACCGCCCCGAGTTCGCAAGCTACGCCCGGCAGGTCGTGGCCAACGCCGCGGCGCTGGCGGACGCGTTGCTGGCCCGCGGGCTGGCGCTGGTGACCGGCGGCACCGACAACCACCTGCTGGTGCTGGACGTGGCGCCGTGCGGGGTCACCGGCCGGCAGGCGGAATCGGCGCTGCGCGACGCCGCCATCATGGCCAACCGCAACGCCATACCCGGCGACCGCAACGGGCCCTGGTACACCTCGGGGCTGCGCCTGGGCACGCCGGCACTGACCACGCTTGGCATGCGCGAGGAGCAGATGGAGCAGGTGGCGGCGCAGATCGCACGCGTGCTGGAGGCGGTGCAGCCGGCGCCGGTCACGCGCGGCAGGCTGGCCGGCAGCCCGAGCCGCAGCCGCTACCGCCTGCCCGCCGAGGTGGCCGGCGGCGTGCGCGCCGACGCGGCCCAACTGCTGGCCGGCTACCCCGCCTATCCCGGCCTCGACCTGGACGTGCTGCAGACCCTGCTGGCCGACGCCAACGGCAGGTGCTCAGGTTAGGGTCGCTATACTCGCCTTCAATTCGGCTAGTTCGGCAACGATATCGGGTCGTCTCCGGACCTCTCGTTCGACCTCCTGCCATTGCTCGAATTGCGTGATGAGGGTTCCTATGTGGTCGGAGTTACGTTTCAGTACGTCGCTCATGATGGCCGGCGTGGCACCGTTCCGGGAAGCATTGAGGATACAGATCGCAACCATGAGGTGATCTCCTCCCAGGAAATCCAGATCCTGAGACAGGACTTGCGCGTACTCTTCAGAGCATCGTGTGGATGTTTCGGAGGTGTCTTGCGCTATATCCAGCTCGCAGTAGACCATCGGGTGCCAGCAGAACAACCGCTGGAGATGGATCTCGATAGATTCCGACAGATGACTCAATGTCATCGTAAGCCAACATTCTCTCGTGCTGTCGAACAATGAGCGCCACAGCACCCGCGCCTCATCGGAACGAGAGTTGGGCGTTGAGAGCAACCATGCAACTGCCGACACTCCGACCGCGAGGAGAAAGAGCGAGGGAGCAAGTGCATCGCTGTCGTTCGTCCGGGTCCAGTGCTGGACGCGTCGGCGCTGCTCCACCAGCAAATCCCATGATTGGCGCCATCGCTCGGAGGGATTCGGTCGGTTCGCCATCAAGCTGCCGAGGTAGCGTGCCGGCATGCCGTCAAGGCCCTCTCCTACATGGGTTTCCCGTTCGAATCCAGCGTGGCGCGAAGCCAGCAACCGATCGAATAAGCACAAGCGTTCGCGTTCCACATCACCGCATGAGTTGTCATTCGCATAATCGACCAAGCACATTGCGAGTAGCGCGCCAAGGCGATGATCAGGCGAATCGTCACGCGGTGCGGGCCGGCCCGGGGCGATCTCGCCGCCAGGGGGCAGCGTGGAGAAGTCGACCTGATCAGCGATCGAGCCGGTGGTAAGGCCAGCCTTCGCGAGGCCCACGGCCACCCATTCGATCAGATTAGCTTGCGGGATGCGCCGATCGGAGCTCTGTCGAGTGAATCCAAGGTGGGCGCGCTGTTGACGTTCATCGCCGAGCTTCGTGAACAGCCACTGTGCAGCGAGGAACTGGCCGTCAGGCCGGTCCATGATGACTCTGCCAAGCTGTTTGATCCATGGCAGGAGAGTGTGCTTCACGGTTACGAGAGCTTGTGGTTCGGCATCGTCCGAGTTTTGTGCGGCGCGTACTGCTCCCCATAGCGCGTCGCAGTGGTAATCCACGACTTGAAGCACGAGCAGTGCGAACGGGTGATGGTTCCAGGATCGCCCATCATCGCTGCAAGGGCGCGCCTTCTCAAGTAGAGCCGTGATTTCCGCGCGATTATCGATGACCCGAAGGAGAATCTGCCGTATCGGAAGGGGAAACTCCAAACGGTCCAAACAATCAACTATTTCGTCTCTGGCCTCGGCAAGAAGACCGGGTATCATGCTCAGGAACTCATCTTCGAAGTTCACGAACTCATATTCCTTGAGTCTGTCAATCGATGGGCTCTCCCGCCATGAAGCAGCAGCCTGCCTCAGCCCTTCCCGGTCTTGACTCAGAAACGAGCCAATACCGGGATCGTCATTGATAGCGTTGACCCGTGATTCGAGCAGGGCAATGATCACGCGGCGAACCGACTGAGAGCGACGAATCAGATCTCGTAACGAATCGACAAAGCAGGAGCCGAGGAAGAAGTCATAGCCGATCACACTCCACAGTTTGGGAACGAGCTGTGTCATCCGTTCGCTGTCCTGCTCGAGCGCGTCTACGAGAGCCTTCCCAAACAGCCGTCCCATGACGTCTCGTTGGGGGTGGTCACGCCGCTCGATCAGCGCCCTGAACCCCGCCTCTAGGGTTTGTCGTTGCCGAGGATCCGAAATGGCGCGGAATGCGTCGTCCGGATACCGGGAGGTAAGCACCGCGGCGAAAGTGGCAAGGCCGTTTCCTCGGTCTCCGGAATCGAGCACGTGGGCTGCAAAGAGCACGTCGCGGCACCATTCGGCTAGGCCGGCGGCCATCGCTTCCGCGTCGGCGAGGCGAGCGGCCGCTTCGGATGCATCCTGCAGCCTCCTGTCGGTGCGATGTTGCTCAAGTCGCGGGTCACGCATCATTTCGTCTCCAACACTCCTCGAAGAAGTCGATTGCACGTGTCTCCGTTGCCGACCACGGTCCGCTCACAGCCGTCAATCTGGGATACCCGCCACCGACGGTAGCGCCGAAGTGCCATAGGGCTCCGTCGACGATTGCGAACCGATCATGCAGAAACGGGAAACTATCTGTGCTGAGGGTGGCGCGCCACCGGACCGCCACGTGACGGCCGTCGCGTCGTTCCTCATTGCAACTCTCAGTGAGCACGTTGGCCAGGTCTCTCCTGTCGGCATCGGCCAGACTCCCGCGTCCCGTGAGCAGCCGCACGTCGCGTACCTGGCTCAGCACCAGACCGCCTCCCAATATATCGGCGCCCCGCTTGTCGAAGTGATGATCAAGCACGAACACATGCACCTCGGCACCCGCCACGGCTTCCTCGAAGGCTCTCAGACTGAGTTCGTTGCCGGCTTCGATGGAATCCCGCCTGTCACGGATTGCGTCCGCATCAGGAAAATGAGGCGCGTCATGACGGACCATACGCTCTCCATATCTGATCGAGGGCCAGAGCAACTGCGGCCCTACCGATGGTGTCGGAAGCTGCTCAACCGGTACCCGCGGAAAGACACCGGCCTTCGGCTGCAGGGGGTAATTCAATCGCGCAGGGCGCCATCACGAAGGTCGACGCATTATACGGCGTGTTCCTGGTGCACTGGAAACAACTCCTGATTGGCACGGTCGGCTAACCACTCCGAGAGAGGACGCGCTTGCAACCAGAACGAATCGAGCCGCTCGACGACGGGTTCGGGGTCCGGCAACTTGACGATCATCCCTGCCCGTTCCCCGATGCTGTTCAGTGAATTGCCTGAGAACCAGACGCTCCCGTCTATCACCAGGAAGCGATCGTGTACGGCGGGCGAATCTCCGAGGATCCTTATTTCCGGCTTGCGGGAATAGTCGTCGAAGGTCGTCGTTTTGATCTTCTGAAGATTCGATCCCGCTTCAAGCGCAGTCTCGCCTAAGTCAGATTTCCTGAGACCTCTTGCAGAACTGAGGATACGAATGTGCACTCCGCTACGACTAGTAGCGTGACCAAACGCTAGTAATTCACGTCCGGCAAAATATGGATCCACAATGAATACCGCGTCGCGTGCCGAGCCAATTCTCGCACGTACAAACTGTATCGCTTCTTGTGGAGTCTTGTAGAACCATTCTTGATCATAACCTTTGGCTGTCTGTCGACGAGAGCGTCGCATCTCCGCCTCCACAATCCGCGATAACGGATTGCGCGCCGTTTCTCCTATGATACTCTCTACTGTATCGCCGACTTCGTCTACTTGGTAACGCTCAAGCGGCCGCCGACGCCCTCCTGCGGGTACCTCAACCGTCTTTCGCCTCCGTATCATCCCTATACTGGTGCGGATCGATCTAACGAAAGGAGACGGTTTGCTCCAATACAAGAGACCGAACACAGGGTGAGTGATTGAGATACCTTCCTTGAAAATCCTGGTGGTAAGAGAAGTAACCTTGATCGGATCGTTGTCGAACTCGTGCACCTCAGGAGAGAGTCGTCCGCGGACCCGTTCGTTCGTTATTTCCAATCGCAGCCCCTTGGGACACTGTCCTTGGCGTGTTACTACCCTGTATGCTACGGTTTCAACCGCATGTGTGTCCGTTGCGTTGCGGAGCGATCGATCGACCGACCGGAAGACAGGATTGGGTGCTGCTATACAAATGGCTCCCTGATATTCGCTATAGGTATCTACGATGTCAAAACCCAGCCAATCCTCCAACTCTCTACGATTCCTGTCGGATTCTATAATATCTCCAACTTCGGCAGGAATAGAATCTCGGCGGAACAGAGAGTGTGATCGCGCGCTGACCATCCAGTCGGGCACAAAAGGAAGGTCGTTGGATGTGATGGTCTGTGGCCAGCACGGCTCCTGAACGAATGCGCCTGTGGACAGTGTAGCGCCGTCACCAGGTGTGGGAGTATTCGGATCGCACGGGAGAGTTATTGGGTTTCCTGCGGTTGCACTCCTATACCACTCGATCCCCTCCGTCGATTGCATTAAGAAGCGACGATAGTAGAGGTACTTCCGGCCGCTTGACGTGGCGCGATGTGTGTATTCTGGAGACCCTACCGCGGCGGGGAACTCATTCGGCCGCAGTTCGACCAAGCCGAACAGCAGATGGCGCAGGTGATCGTCCCGGAACCAGGCAAGGTGGATAACGGCCTGACTATACCCAGTGCTCTCCATGATGTTCCTCCGTTCCGAGCAAAGGTACCGCTTGCAGCCGCCAGTGCGACCGTAACGCGCAACATTCCCTCCTCAAGCGAACTCGCGTCCAGCGCGACTCGAACGCGCGACCCGCAGCTTAGAAGGCTGCTGCTCTATCCGACTGAGCTATGGACGCCTGGCGCATGTTCTGACGTTCGGGATGAGAGGACTCGAACCTCCGATCTCCTGCTCCCAAAGCAGGTGCCCTAGCCGCTGGGCTACATCCCGGGTAAGGCACGCCAATGCCTGACACCGGAATATAGAAGCGCAATCGCCCCGAGGTCAACGGCCCGCGGGCGGGCTGTGGCGGCCTGCCGCGCGGGCAATCTGGGCGGTTCAGGTGAGCAGGCGCGGGGGTGCAACGCCGGGCTCCGCCTCGGCGCGGCCCACCAGGTGCGCGATCAGTGCCGCCGTGGTGACGTCGAGCAACACCGCGGCGCCGGTGAGCAGCGGCAGCACGGGCTGCATGATGAGCGGGCCGTCCGCGAGTCCGTTGCCGGACATCGACCACAGTATGGTCAGGCTGCCCAGCGCTCCGATGCCGGGCACGGCGCCGGCGGCGAAGGAGAGCAGGAACGTGAACAGCGCGGCAAACAGGAGCTGCTCGACGGTGACCTCGAAGCTGGTGTAGGAGCGCAGCACCATCAGGTAGCCGATGCCGGTAACCAGCGCGGTACCGGCGCGCCCGAACACCGCACACAGCGGGAACACGGTAGCGCTGACCCGTCGCGGCAGCCGGAACGCCTCGCGTCCGTGCACCACCAGCGCAGCGAGGCTGACGTAGGAGTCGCCGCTGACAAGTGCGGTGAGCGCCGGTCCCAGGGCGGCGTAGATCGAGCGGTAGGGGTTGGTGCGCTCGCCGAGCAGGTAGAGCAGGGCCGGAAACACGCCCAGGTAGAGCACGCCAACGGCGACTGCCAGGACCACGATCAGCTCACGGTACAGCGCCAGGTCGGCACCGCCGAGCTGCACCGCCGAGGCCGCCGCGATCACCACGATTGCCACCCAGAACAACTCCACCGCCAGGGCGTTGATCTGATAGAAGATGCGGCACAGCGACTCGAACAGTTCCGTCACCGGGCGCCCTGCCGTGTCGTCGAAGTCGAGATGCGCCCCGAGCACGATCCCGAGCGCCAGCAGCGGCAACAGCATCGTGCCGTCGCCCACCAGCGCCTGAAACATGTTGCCGGGGAACGTGCCGGCCACGAGGTCGATGATCCCGGCGGGCGCGTACGGGGCCTGGTCGACGATCACCACGATGGGAATGCGTTGCGGCGCCAGCAGCAGCACCGACGCCAGGCCCACCACGGTGAGCAGGGCGCTGCTGCCCGCCAGGTACAGCGCCAGCCGCGCATACACGCGCAACGCGGTGCCAGTCGAACGCAGTTCGTGGGTGCTCATGACCACGCCGAAGAAGATGACCGGGAACACCGCGTAGCGCCCGACCTGCACGGCGACCCGGGACAGCCGCGGCAGGAGATCGGCGACCTCGCCGCCGCCGCCGCGGCTCAGCAGGACTCCGATCAGCAGCCCGGCCGCCGCCGCCAGCGCGGTCTTGAGCCACAATTTCATCTCGGGCAAGGGTGCCGCCGCCGCCGGCCGCCGTCAACGCCCGCGGGTGCCGCGGGATCGGTCCGGGCGGGTCACGAAGCTGCCCGGCTGTGGCAGGCGCCTGACCTGTTCAGCGCCGGCCGGCAGCTTCCGGAGCGTGCGAGCCGTCGCCGGGCGGGGCGCTCCAGCGGTGTGCCAGGGCTTCGTAGCGGGCGGCCTCGGCGGTACGGCCGCGCTTGCGGCAGCCGGCGGCGTAGATGCGCGCCTTGCGCGCCAGCTCGGCCGCGGCCGCGGCCCGTTGCGAGCGAGTGAAGTACCGGCAGTCGCCCCGTTGCACAAGGTCGCGTAGCGCGCGCAGGCGGAACAGCTCGATGTGGCCGTCGCGTTCGGAGAGCTGGTCGCCGTGGCCGGCGCGCTTGATCACCGACTCGCGCTCCACGTAGCCGACCGGGTGGCGCGCGGTGAGCCGCAGCCACAACTCGTAGTCCTCGGCGATCTCCAGGTCCTCGCGGAAACCGCCCGCCGCCTCGAACACTTCGCGGCGCAGCAGCACGGTGGAGGGGCCGATGATGCACTTGCGCAGCGAGTGCGCGAACAGGTAGCCGCTGCGCCGGTGGCGCTGGCCGCGCTGCGACACGACCCGCCCGTCGCGCAGCCAGCGTTCCCGGGTGTGGTTGATTGCGTCGCCGGCGGCGGTGGCTGCGGCGACCTGCACCGCGAGCTTGTGCGGCAGCCACAGGTCGTCGGAATCCAGGAACGCCAGGTACTCGCCGCGCGCCACGCGGGCCCCGGCATTGCGCGCCGCGCCCGGCATGCCGGTGTGGTCCCGGCGCACGATGCGCAGGTCGCGAAACGACCGCAGGCGGACAGCCGTGGCGTCGGTCGAGCCGTCGTCCACCACGATCAGTTCGCGCGCGGCGTAGCTCTGCGCCAGCACCGAGGCGATCGCCTCGCACAGCAGGGCGGCGCGGTTGTAGGTGGGAATGACGACCGACACCAGCGGCTGTGACTCCATGACACGCATGATGCTACCGTCGCCCGGCGAAGCGCACCAGCGGCGGGTTGCGGAAATGACCTGCGACCGGCAGGCTCCGGGACGGTATGGCGTTGCCGGATCGAATCGCCCTCGTGGGCTTCATGGGCTCGGGCAAGAGCACCGTGGGGCGGCTGCTCGCGACCGCGGTCGGCTACCAGTTGGTCGACGTCGACACGCTGATCGAGCGCGAGGCGGGCGTGTCGATCCCCGAACTGTTCCGGCGCGACGGGGAGCAGGTGTTCCGCGCCCTCGAGACGCGCATGCTGCTCGGACTCGGCGCACGGCGCAGCGTGGTGATCGCGACCGGCGGCGGCGCTCCGATGCGCACCGTCAACCACGAGTTTCTGCGCACCAGGTGCCGCACCTTCTACCTGCAGATCAGCGCCGCCGAAGCGCAGCGCCGAGTGGGCGGCTCGGGAGGACGGCCGCTGCTGGCGGCCACGGCGGAAGGCATAGCCGATCTGCTCGCCGCGCGCCACGACACCTATGCCGCCACCGGCGCAACCATCCCGGCCGAGGGACGCTCGCCACTGCAGGTGGTTGCGGCCATCCGCGCGCTGTTGTAACTGGTGTAACCGGGCCCCGGTCAGTGCCTGCGGGCGGCGGCGCGCGCTGCGAGAATCCGCATCACCTCGTCGAGCGGTACCTCCGCGGCTGCCAGCAGCACCAGCAGGTGGAACACCAGGTCGGCGCTCTCGGCGGCGAGTTCGGCGCCGGTGGCGGCGGTGATCACTTCGATCGCTTCCTCGCCCACCTTCCTGCGGATGGCGGCGTCGCCGCTGCGAAACAGGGCGGCGGTGTACGAGCCCTCCGGCAGCGTGCGGCGCCGGTCGCGGATCACTTGTTCCAGCCGTTCCAGGATACCGGCGGCCGAATCCGGCGTCGGGCTGTTCATTGCGCCGGGCGGCGCTCGCGGCCGGAGGGCTCGGTGTGCCCGCCGACGCCGGCGTCGTCCTGCGGATAGCGGCGCAGCAAGTCGTCCAGGTCGACGCGGCCCTCGATCCACGCCTTGCCGATGATCACACCCACCAGCCCCTCGGCGCGCAGGCCGGCCACCGCGTCCACGTCGTGCGCCGCGCCGATCCCGCCCGACAGGATGACCGGCTTCCGTGCGCTGCGCGCCACCGCGACGGTGCGTTCGATGTCGGGACCGGCGAAGGTGCCGTCGCGCGCGATGTTGGTGTACACGATGGCGCACACCGGCTGTTCCTTCATGCGCGCGGCAAGGTCGGTGTCCGCCACGCCGCCGCCGGTCAGCCAGCCGTGGGTCTTCACCACGCCGTCGTCGGCGTCGATGCCGGCCACCAGCCGGTCGCCCACCTGCGCCGCCCAGCGTTCCGGCAGCTCCGGATCCTGCGCCAGCGCCGAGCCGACCACGACGCGGTCCACGCCCATGTCCAGCAGCCGGCGGGCATCGTCCAGCGTGCGCACGCCGCCGCCGACCTGCAGCCGCACGCCCACCGCGGCACGGATGGCGGCGATCAGCGTTCGGTTGTCGCCGCTGCCGCGGGCGGCGTCAAGGTCGACGAGGTGCAGCCAGCGGGCACCCTTCCGTTGCAGTTCGACGGCGCTGCCCGCGGCGTCGCGCGCGTAGTCGGTAACGGTATCGAAGTCGCCCCTGGTGAGGCGCACCGGCCGCCCGTCGAGCAGGTCGATGGCAGGCAGGATGAGCACGGGAAGCTATTTCGGACCGGTGGAGTTGGCGCCGCCGCTCTGCACGCTGCTGCGTTCCACTTCGGCCTGGAACGCCTGGCAGATGTGCTGCTGCAACTCCTGCTCGGTCATGTCGCGGGTGAGCAGTTCGCTGAAGAACTGGCGCTTGCTCAGCCGGCAGATGCCGGACAGTGCCGTCAGGTAGTCGCGGTGATTGTCGGGCGGCGTGGCGAGCACGAACAGCAGGCGCACCGGCTCGCCGTCGACCGAATGGTAGTTGATCCCGGTACGCGAGATGCCGAGCGCGATGGTGACCTCGCTGACGCCGTCGGTCTGGCCGTGCGCGGCGGCGACGCCGTGGCCGATGCCGGTGGTCTGGATATGCTCGCGGCGCACCACCGCGTTCTCCACCGCGGCTCGCTGCTCACCGTTGGCGAACACGGCGGCGCGTCCGACGACCTCGTGAATGGCCGCGAACTTGTCCGTGCTCTGCAGGTTGTCTACCACGGTACCTGGTTCAAAACAACGCAGCATTTGACGCTTCTTTTGCGAAACTATCAACCGCGGTTGATGGCGTCAAGCGCAGTTCGAGCGATCAATCGGTTAGATTGCCGTACCAAGCGGGCCGAACGCACGCGCGCGGGTGACCGCTTGGGACCGGTCTGCTACGGTACGGGCGGCGGGATGCGGGTTGAGGTCTGGTTCCGGGAGGAGATCGGCGACGGGCGCGCGGCGCGCGTATTGGAGGCATTGCGCGCCGGCGGCGTGCCGGAGCTGCAGGCGGTAAGCATCCGCGACGTCTACCTGGTGGACGGGGTGCCGGGGCTGCCGCCGCGCGACCTGGTCGAGCTGGTATGCGATCCGGTCGCGCAGCGGGCCTCGGTACGCGCCGCGCCAGACGGCAGGGCGCCGCCCTGGGACCTGCTCCTGGAGGTGGCCGCCAGGCCGGGGGTGACCGATCCGGTGGCCACCAGCCTGCGCGGCGCGCTGCGCACCGTCCTCGGGTTGCCGGTGCCGGATGCTGCGCTGGTGCAGACGGCGCGCCAATACCTGTTGCAAAGCAGTGCGCTGCGCGGCGGCGGGCTGCACGCCGTGCCCGAGCGGGCGTTCGGGGGCCTGTTCAACCCGCTGATTCAGGCCGCGCTGACCATCGGCGCACGCCAGTGGCGTGACGGCCGCCGGCCGCCGCGCATCTACCCCGCGGCCGGCGCTGCGCGGGTGCCGGCGGCCGGCGCTCCGCGCACCGTCCGCTTCCCGGTCGCGGCCATGTCGGACGGCGCGTTGGCGGCCCTCTCGGAGGCGCGCCTGCTGGCGCTGTCCCGGGCCGAGATGCAAGCCATTCGCGAGTACTTCCGCGCCCCGGCCACCAGGCATCGGCGGCGCGCCGCCGGCATCGGCGACGCCGCCAGCGACGTGGAACTGGAGATGCTCGCCCAGACCTGGTCCGAGCACTGCAAGCACAAGATCTTCAACGCCGTTATCGAGTACCGCGACGGCTCCCGGGTGGAGAAGATCGACTCGCTGTTCGACACCTGCATCCGCGCCACCACGCGCGCTGTCGACCCCGGCGACGGCTTTCTGCGCTCGGTGTTCCACGACAACTCCGGGGTCATCGAGTTCGACGCCGACACCCTGCTGTGCTTCAAGGCGGAGACGCACAACTCGCCGTCGGCGCTCGATCCTTACGGCGGCGCCATCACCGGCATCGTGGGGGTCAACCGCGACATCATCGGCACCGGCCGCGGCGCGCGGCCGATCTTCAACACCAACGTGCTGTGCTTCGCTCCGCCCGATCTGGCCGACGTGCCGGCCGGCCTGCTGCCGCCGCGCCAGGTGCTCGACGGCGTGCACCGCGGCATCGTGGACGGCGGCAACCAGTCCGGCATCCCGACGGTGGCCGGCGCGGTGCTGTTCGACGCCAGCTTCGTAGGCAAGCCGCTGGTGTTCTGCGGCACCGGCGGCATCCTGCCGGCACGGCTCGACGGGGCGCCGTCATGGCAAGCCGAGCCGCGCGCCGGCGACCGGGCGGTGATGGCCGGCGGGCGCATCGGGCGCGACGGCATCCACGGCGCCACCTTTTCGTCGCTGGCGCTGGACGAGTCCTCGCCGCTGTCGGCGGTGCAGATCGGCGATCCGATCACGCAGAAGAAGATGGCGGACTTCCTGCTGGAGGCGCGCGACTTGGGGCTGTACCGCGCCATTACCGACAACGGCGCCGGCGGCCTGTCGTCGTCGTTCGGGGAGATGGCGGAGGCGTGCGGAGGCGTGCGGCTGGAGCTGGATCGCGCGCCGCTGAAGTACCAGGGGCTGGCGCCGTGGGAGATCCTGGTGTCCGAGTCGCAGGAGCGGATGAGCCTGGCCGTGCCGCCCGAGCACTTCGCGGCTTTGGCGGCGCTGGCCGCGCGGCGCGAGGTGGAGGTCGCCGACCTGGGCGAGTTCACCGCGGACGGCGCCGTCGAGGTGCGCTGGGCGGGCGAGCTGGTCGGGCTGCTCGACCTGCAGTTCCTGCACCACGGCCTGCCGAGGATGAAGCTGCGCGCGGTGTGGCAGGCGCCGGAGCCGCCGCCGGTGGACGCGGGCCGCACGCCGCCGGCGCCGCAAGAGGTGCTGCCGCGCCTGCTGGCGGACCCCAACATCGCCTCCAAGGAGCCGCTGGTGCGCCAGTACGACCACGAGGTGCAGGCGTTGACCGTCGGCAAGCCGTTTGTCGGCCGCCGCATGGACGGCCCCGGCGACGGCGCCGTGCTGCGCCCGCGCGCCGGCTCGACACGGGCCATCACCGTCACGCACGGCATCTGTCCCTGGTACTCGGCGCACGATGCCTACCACATGGCGATGTGCGCGGTGGACGAGGCGGTGCGCGCCCACGTGGCATGCGGCGGTGACCCGGAGCGCATGGCGGGGCTGGACAACTTCTGTTGGCCCGACCCGGTCGCCGGCCCCGACAACCCGGAGGGCGAGTTCCTGCTCGCCCAGCTCGTGCGTGCCGCCCGCGGGCTCAGGGAGGCATGCCTGGCGTACCGCCTGCCGCTCATCTCCGGCAAGGACTCGATGAAGAACAACGCCGTGGTGGACGGGCGGCGGATCGCGGTGCTGCCCACCCTGCTGGTGTCGGTGCTCGGCATCATGGCCGACCTGCGCTGCTCGCCGAGCACCGATTTCAAGCGGCCCGGCGACCTGGTCTACGTGGTTGGCGACGACCGCGGCGAGCTGGGCGCCAGCGCCTACGCCCGCCTGCTGGCCGCGAGCGGTGCTGCGCTGCCGATTGCCGAGGGGCAGCGCCACTGTCCGACCGTGGATGCGCCGGCCGCGATGCGCCGCTACGGAGTGTTGCACCGCGCCATCGCGGCGGGCTGGGTCAATGCGGCGCACGACGTGTCCGACGGCGGGCTGGCGGTAGCGCTGGCCGAGTGCGCTATCGGCGGCCGCCTCGGCGCCCGTATCGACCTGGCCCGGGTGCCGGGCGCCGCCGAGCGGACGCGGGCGGATGGCGCCGCGCACCGGCGCGCCGGGCTGCTGTTCAGCGAGTCCGCCGGCCGCATCGTCGTGACGGCGCCGCCCGCCACGGCCGCCCGCGTGGATGAGCAGTTTCGCGGCCTGCCGTGTGCGGCGGTAGGCGAGGTGACCGGTGACGACCGCCTCACCGTGCTCGACGGCGGCGAGGCGGTGGCCGCCTGGCCGGTGGCCGCCCTGGTACGCGCCTGGAAGACCCCGATATGAGCACCGGCGTCCGGGTGTGCATCATTTCCGGTTTCGGCATCAACACCGACCGCGAGATGGCGACCGCGTTCGGGCTTACGGGGGCGCACCCGGTACGCGTGCACGCCAACGACCTGATCGCCGATCCTGCCGCGCTCGACCGGTTCGCCATCTTCGTGGTGCCGGGTGGGTTCTCGTTCGGCGATCACGTCGGCTCCGGGGCGTTGCTGGCCGCCCTGCTGAGGCGCGCCCTGCGCGAGCCGCTGACGCGGTTCGTGGACCGCGGCGGCCTGGTACTGGGCGTGTGCAACGGCTTCCAGGTGCTGGTGCGCATGGGCCTGGTGCCCGGCGGCGTGGCCACCGGCGCCACGGCGCAGTCGGTGGCCCTGGTGCACAACGACTCCGGTCGCTTCGAGGACCGCTGGGTCAGGGTGGCGTTCGACGCCGCCTCGCCATGCGTGTGGACGCGCGGCATCGCCGCGCTGGAACTGCCGGTGCGCCACGGCGAAGGCAAGCTGGTCGCCTCCGAGCCGCAGCTCGCCGCCATCGACGCCGCCCACCTCGGCGCGGCCCGCTACGCCTGGCCGGCTGCCGGGCCGGCGGCGGCGGCCGGCGGCTCGCCGCTGCCCTACCCCGCCAACCCCAACGGATCGCAGCGCAACCTGGCCGGCCTGTGCGACCCCAGCGGGCAGGTACTCGGCCTGATGCCGCACCCCGAGGCGTTCCTGCACCGCTACCACCACCCCGCCTGGCGCAACGTTCCGCCCGCTGCCGGCTCCGCCCTCGACGAAGCCGCCCTCGGGCTGTTCCGCAACGCCGTCCTCCACGCCGCGGACAACCGATAGCCGGGGTATCGACCAGAATCGCAGGCGGCGGTATATTACCCGTCACGAACCACGGGGGCGTAGCTCAGTTGGCTAGAGCGCGTGAATGGCATTCACGAGGTCGTGGGTTCGATTCCCGTCGCCTCCACGATGTGAGGGTTCCGCCGCACCGCATGTGCCCGATTCTGTGACCCGGGAGCCATGGGTGGGCGGCAGATACGGCCATCGGAAGTGCACCGCGGATGTCGGAGCACGCCAAGGGTCGCGCAGCTACCAGCGGTCGGGCACGATCCGAAACCGGCGTCGTCGGTCGACGCGATAGGTCAGGAAATCATCATGATCGATAGTGAAGACCGTGTTGACTCCCGTACGGCTCGCCGCGTGCACCAGCGTCGCGTCGGCGAAGTCCATGGGGCGATCGGCGTAGCGCCGCATCAGCCCATCGAGAGCAGGCAGGTCGTTATCGACGACCGGCAGCACGGTAATGGCATCCGACCGGAGCAACCGCCACGCCGCAGTCACGTGCCCCGCGTGTTCGCCGAGAAGATGGAACAGCTCGGCCAGGACGGCGGCGGTCGTACCGAGCGGCAGACGCAGGCGTTCGAACGCCGCGACACACCGGCCGTGCCACTTGTCGTCCGCGTCAAGGAATGCCAGCAGTGCGCCGGTGTCGGCGAGCCCCTCAACGCACGTCCGGCTTCCAGCGCCGCATGCACGCGGCGGCTCGCCTGCTCCGCACGGTCGGGATCGCCGCCCCGGATCGTCCCGGCGCAGCACAGTGCCTGGTTGCGCAACCGAAGCTGGGCCTCGGCGTCTTCTCCGGGAGCGGCGTTGCTGGCCAGCCAGTCGGCTACTATGGTCCGCAGCAAGTTCGCGACGCTCGTGTTGTCGGCGCGGGCGGCACGCTCCAGCGCCTCCTTCAACGCGGTGTCGAGCCGCCAACTATACACCTCGTTGTTGGCCATGCACTACAGTGTAGTGCACCACACGGCGCGAAGCAATCAACCGGAAACAGGTCGACTCGCCTCCCGGGCGCGGTAACGTTTCGATCAAACCCGATGAGGATCTACGTCACCAGCATCATCGAACAGGGCACCCACGAGCAGTTGCTGCAGGCCGGTAGCCACTACGCCGAGCTGTACAACGCCTACTTCCGCTCGCCCGCGAACGCCTCTACGTTCGACCGGCGCGATGGCACTCCACCCGAGCCTGGACCACATCCAGACCGCACCGCACAGCCATCTTGCGGAAGTGCGGGGATAACCGGGAGTGACGCCTCGGCCGTGCGGATCGTCAAACCGAAGAGGTTGAAGAGGGGTGGCCGTGTAGCAGCCGTTTCTCTGTCCTGGGGCGGACCGGGAGCGTTTCCGCATCGCTACGCCGCCGGTAAGCGGCAGTTCGAGCAGGAGTTCGGAGTCGCCGTGACCGAGACCGCGCACGCCCGGCGCGAGCCCGACTGGTTGGCGCGCAACCCGCGGGCGCGTGCGGACGACCTGATGGCGGCACTCGCGGACCCAAACGTCGACGCCATCATCGCCACGATCGGCGGCGGCGATTCGATTCGTCTCCTGCCGCGCGGGTCTTTACCAGCATCCGTCCTACCGCTCAACGCCGGCGGCGGCGGAAGATGGGGTGCAGGTACTGGTCGAGGTTCCAGCGTTTCTGGACCCAGCGCATGACAGCTCCGTAGGCGAAGAAGGTGATCACGATCGGTACGCCGATGATCAGGAAGCCGATCAGCCCGGCCAGGGGGCTGGACGAGTCGCGGAACAGGGACGAGGCGATCACGAACGAGGCGATCAGCAGGACTCCCATCAGCAGCAGGTTGAATACCGTGGCGACCAGGATGAAGACGGCGGTGTTGGCTTTCTTGTTCACGGCGTATCCCTCCGATGGGCGCGCAGTTCCGCGCCGAGAAAGGTAACGAGCAGCAGGATGCCGCCCACCACTACCGACGAGTCGGCGACGTTGAAGGTGGGGTAGCGCTCCATCCCGAACAGGCCGTAGAACTTCACGTCGACGAAGTCCACCACCCCCTGGGGGCGGAACACCCGGTCCACCATGTTGGCCAGACCGCCGCCGAGCACCGCCGCCACCAGCCAGCGCTGGAACCGCGAGAGATCGTCGGTGCGCAGATAGTAGACCAGAACACACGCCAGCACCACCAGCGGCAGGACCAGGAACAGGGGCCGGCGCACCTGCTCGGGCAGGGAGTGGCCGATGGAGAAGGCGATGGCCGGGTTGTGCACAAGCGTGAGGCGCAGCAGGTCGCCGATCACCTCCTGCGGCCGCCCCGGCGGCAGGCTGGCGACGGCCAGCGCCTTGGTCGCCTGGTCGGCGGCGAGGATGACCGGCGTCAGGATCAGCGGCAGCAGGCGGCCCCCGCGCGCGGAGCGATAGTAGTTCACAACCCGGTCGCCACGTCGATCAGGGTGGTTTCCAGACCCAGGTCGCCGGCCAGCCGCCTGGCTACCGAGCGCACGCCGAACACCTCCGACAGGTAGTGGCCGCCCGACAGCACGTGGATGCCCGCCTCCAGCGCGGCGTGATAGTTCTCGTGCGACGCGTCGCCGGTCACGAACAGGTCCGCGCCGGCTTCGATCGCGGCGGCGAGGTCGCGGTTGCCGCCGCCGGAGACCAGCGCCACCCGTCCGATGCGTTCCGGGCCGAACGGCAGCACCGCCAGGCAGTTGTGCTCGCCGCCGAACAGGCGGCCGGCGATCTCGCCGAGCGGCAGTGGTTCCGGCAGCAGACCCTGGATGCCGATCGCCACGCCGCGGTACTCGCCGAACGGCGCCCGCTCGGCCAGGTCGAGCGCGTCCGCCAGGCCGGCATTGTTGCCCAGGGTGGGGTGGCAGTCGAGCGGCAGGTGCAGGGCGTACAGCGCCAGGTCGTGCTCCAGCAGCAGCCGCACGCGCTCCAGGTGGGTGCCGGTGAGCGCCAGCGGACGGCCCCAGAACAGGCCGTGGTGCACGAACAGCAGGTCGGCGTCCCAGTCGGCGGCGCGCTGCATCGTCTCCTGGCAGGCATCCACCGCAAACGCGACGCGCGCCACCGCGGTGTCGCTGCGGCCCACCTGCAGCCCGTTCATCGCTACGTCCACCCGCGCCGCCTGCGCCCCCGCCGGGTTCTCCGGCCCCGCCACCAGCAGCCGGTGGGCGATCTGTACGAATTCCTCCAACAACACGGCTCACCCCAATTATAGCGCAAGCGCGCCGAACCCCGATGCCCGGCGTTCGCGGCATCGGTGACGCGGGTCTACAGATCCAGGTGGCCGGCGGGGGTGAAGCGGAGCGCCTGGGCGGGGCCGGTGACGGCGGCGTCGGGGCGGGCGGCGATCTCGGCGGCCATGTTGGCGGATACGTGCAGGCGGTCGAGGGACAGGGTGTCGCGGACCCAGGCGAGGCGGACCGCGGCCGGGTCGGGGATGGTGGCGGTGCGGATGGCGGCCTGGATGGCGAGCCGGTCGTCCGGCATCACCATCGGGATCTTGACCGCCGCGGTGGCGGTGGAGGTGAGCGCGTTGGGGTAGGTCTCGGCGAACGAGAACTTGGCGAACAGGCGCTCGGTGGTGACGTCCACGACGCCGATGCCGTTGACGTTGCCGCCGGTGAGCGGGGTGGTGTCCAGCGCCACGATGCGGGTGATGTCCGGTCCGCCGCTCGCGTACGGCGTCGTGTAGCGGCCCACCACGTTGCAGTCCAGGCCGGTGCCGCTGATCTCCTTGCCGACCCGGCCCAGCACCAACACGTCGGCCTGGTCGAACGGCAGCCGCGGGTAGAGGTCCCAGGCCAGCTTCAGCAGCGCCGGCTCGCGCTCGGGGATGGCCGCGGCGGGCACCAGTTCCACGTGGTGGGTCTGGTGGCGGGCGTTCTCCACCACCGCCAGGCCGCCAGCCACGTTGCCGCGCGCCAGCACGGTCTTGCCCACCGCGGCGATGCGTTCGGCCAGCGCGCCGAAGCCGCGCGTGTGGCAGGTCTCGGCGCCCTTCTGCTTGCCCAGGCCGATGGCCAGCATCTTGATCAGCCCGCTCTCGTAGCGGCCGCGGAACGAACTGTGCGGCTTGACCCGGCCCAGCATGAGGGTGGCGTCGGCCTGCGCGGCCAGCTTGTCGCCGAACGCGGGCAGCCCCGGTGCCGCCTGACCGAGCGCCACCACGTCCATCGACGCCCGGATCGGCGCGCCCACCGCCGCCTCGGTCACTCCCATCTTGGCCAGCAGTTGGGTCTGGCCCTCCGCGGTGGCGCCGCCGTGGCTACCCATGGCCGGCACCACGAACGGCTGCGCCCCGAGCCGCCGCACCGCCGCCGCCAGCAGCCGCACCAGTTCCGGCAGGTTGGCCAGGCCGCGGCTGCCCACCGCCAGCGCCACCCGCAGGCCGGGCCGCACCATGGCGGCCAGGCCGCCGTCGGCCAGTGCACCTTCCACCGCCGCTGCCAGGTCGCCGATCGGGCTCGCGGGGAAGCTCTGCCGCACCGGCACCATCTCGGGCAGCGGCACGCCGGCCAGGATGCGTTCGATTGCCGAGCGGGATGCGGCGGCCTTGTCCGCCGCGGCTACTGCCATGTGCGCCTCCCCACCGCCACCGCGGCGTCTGCGATCTGGTCGTCGCTGACCAGCGCGGCGAGCTCCAGCGCGCGCGACACCGGAGTGGAAATGTCCAGCGAGGTGAGCACCGCGACCGGGGCGTCCAGGTCGTCGAAGAACCGGCTCTGCACCTGCTCGGCCACGGTGGCCGCGATGCCGTGGCTGCGCGCGGCTTCCTCCACGATCAGCAGCGCGCCGGTCCGGGCCAGCGACGCGCCCACGGTCGCGTAGTCCAGGTCCACGTGGTCGAGGGTCTTCAGGTCGACGATGTCGGCGCTCACTCCCGCCGCGCTCAGCCGTTCGACCAGGCCCAGGCAGCGCCCCACCAGGTGGCCGTAGGTGACGATGGTGAGGTCGTCGCCGTGCGCCACCAGCTCCGCCTGCCCGAACGGCAGGCAGTAGTCCAGGCCGCCGTCCGGCGCCGCCGGCACCGTCGGCATCGGGAACGACTGCGTGTAGAGCGCGTTGTGTTCCAGCATCACCACCGGGTCGAGCGAGTGCATGGCGCTGTTGAACAGGCCGATGTAGTCGGCGCTGGTGGCCGGCGCCACGATGCGGAAGCCCGGGAACAGGCCGTACAGGCCCACCGGGTCCATCGAGTGCTGCGCGCCGTAGCCGAGACCGGTGCCGATGCGGGTGCGTATCACCAGCGGCACGTCGGTGGTGTCGCCGTACATGTGGCGGCCCTTGCTGATCTGGTTGAACAACTGGTCGGCGGCCACCAGGGCGAAGTCGGCGAACATGATCTCCACCACCACGCGCATGCCGAGCTGGGCGGCGCCGAAGCCGAGCCCGGCGAAGCCCCCCTCCGAGATCGGCGTGTTGATGACCCGGTCCGGGAAGCGTTCCGGCAGCCCCCTGGTGGCGCCGTAGGCGCCGCCGCCCAGGTTGGCCACCTCCTCGCCGAACACGATGGCGCGCGGATCGCGCTCCAGCCAGCGCCCGGTGACCGCGGCGATGGCGTCCGCGTAGGTCAGCTCGCCGTTGGCCGCCAGGTCGCGCGGCGACACGAAGGTTATCCCCTGCCACTCGGAGCCGGCGCTGCGCATGCCGTCCCCAGCCGTCTCCGCCCGCGGCCACAACTCGGCGCGCACCGCCCAGGCGCCGCCCTCGTCCTTGACCGCGCAGGCATCCATCGCCGCCAGCACCGCCCGCTCGCTGCCCGCGCGGATGCGGGCCACCTCGTCCGCCGACAGGATGCCTGCCTTCTGCACCGCCTCCGGCAGCACGCGCGTCACCTCGCGGCCGGCGTACGCGGCCTCCTCGTCGCGGCTGCGGTAGCGGAACGCGCTGCCGGGCACGTCGCCGGCGTGGTGGAAGCGGCGGTAGCACTTGGCCTCGATCAGCGCCGGCCGCCCGCCGCCGCGCAGCCCCTGCGCGACGTGGCGGACCAGCCGGTAGATCGCCACCGGGTCGCTGCCGTCCACGATGTACCCGTCCATGTCGTAGGCGGCGGCGCGCACCGACAGATCCTCCACCGCCGACGCCTCGCGCACGCTCGTGGCGACCGCGTACCCGTTGTTCTCCACGAAGCAGATCAGCGGCAGCTTCCACAGCCCGGCCATGTTCAGCGCCTCGTGCAGGGCGCCCTGGTGCAGGGCGCCGTCGCCCACGAAGCTCACCACCACGCTGTCGCTGCCGGCCTGCTTCTCCGCATACGCCGCGCCCGCCGCCAGCGGCAGCCCGCCGGCGACGATGGCGTTGGCGCCGAGAAACCCCGCCTGTGCGTAGCGCAGGTGCATCGACCCGCCGCGCCCGCCGCAGTAGCCCGGCGCCAGCCCCATGATCTCCGCCATGGTGCGCCGCACCACCTCCAGCCCCGCCTCCGGCAGTTCCTCCGCCGCAGGGTTCCAGTCCGCCGCCAACTCGTACTGCAGCACCTTGGCCAGGAACTGGTGATGGGAGCGGTAGGTGGCGGCGAACTTGTCGGCCGGGCGCAGCGCCGCCACCACGCCGGCGGCAGTCGCCTCCTGGCCGACGCTGGTGTGCACCGGCCCCCACACCGCGTCGCTGCCCTTCAGCTCCAGCAGCGCCAGCTCGAAGCGGTTGATCAGCAGCACGTCGAACAGCATGCGCGCCGCGATTCCCTCCGGCAGGGCCGCCAAGTCGCCCTCCTCGGAGCGCCAGCGCTGCCAAGTGAACGTGGGATGTAGTTCCTCTTGCCGCATCGCGTTGTTCCCGTCCTCTTCAGTCCATGTGAAAGCCGCCGTTGACGTCGATGATCTCGCCGGTGATGTAGGCGGCGCGATCGGACGCCAGGAAGGCCACCGCATCGGCCACGTCCTCGGCGGCACCGTAGCGCCCGAACGGTATGTTGGCGGCGAAGTCGGCGTTCACTTCGTCACCCCAGGCGCGCGTCAGGTCGGTGTCGATAGGCCCCGGCGCCACCGCGTTCACGTTCACGCCGTGGGCGGCGCCGGCCAGCGCCAGCGACTTGGTCAGAGTGATGATGCCCGCCTTGGAGGCGGAGTAGTCGGCGGGTGCCGCGACGCCGCCGATCTTGGCCGACATCGACGAGATGCTGACGATCTTGCCGTGCCCCTGGCGGCACATCACGCGCAGTGCCTCGCGGCTGGCCAGGAAGGTGCCGCGCAGGTTGATCGCCATGGTGCGGTCCCACTGCTCGGCGCTCAGCTCCAGAATCGGGCACAGCGTGATCACGCCCGCGTTGTTGACCAGGATGTCGATGCCGCCGTGGTCGCGCACCGTGGCGCCGATCAGCTCCACGATCTGCTCCTCGCTCGCCACGTCGGTCTGCCGGGCGTGGCCGCGCCGGCCGAGGGCAGCCACCCGCTCGGCGGTGGCGCGCGCCGCGTCCGCATCGATGTCGCTCGGCACCACGTCCGCGCCGTCGCGCGCCAACGCCAGGCAGATCGCCCGCCCGATGCCGCGCCCGGCGCCGGTGACCACCGCCACCGGTGCCCCCCCGGCACGCTTCCGTTCGCTGCTCACCTGTCTCTCACCACTCCTTTGTCAGCCTCGCCGCCGCGATGCCGCGCACCGCGTTCAGCGCCGCGAGTCCGCAACCTCCCGCAACTCCACCACCTCGCCTTCGGGGCCGCGAAAATACACCACCCACGCCCCGGGCCGAAACTCCACCGGGGCGCCGAGGAAGCTCACCCCGGCGGCGCGCAGCCGCGCCGTCTCGCCGTGGATGTCCTTCACCCGCAGGCCGAAGTGGATGTAGCCGTGATCGGCCTGCGACCGCTGCGCGGCCTCGGCCCGCGCCTGCGGCACGCGGTACTGAAACAGCTCCAGCATGAACTCGCCCAGGTACAGGTGGGCGATGTCGGCCGCGGCGCCGGGCACCCCGATCACCTTGTCCAGCGGCAGGCCCGGATCGGCAGGCAGCCGGCGCCGCACCTCGAAGCCGAACAGACCGGTGTAGAACCGGATCGACCGCTCCATGTCGGCCACGCTCAGGGCCACGTGATCGGCGCCGAGAATCATCGGCAATATCCGGGCGTCGCCATGCGCCGAATGGTAGCCGTTGTGGCGCCGGCCGACAACGTACCACGTCGATACGGCCGGCACGGCAAAGAGCCGGCACCTATCCAACTACTGGCGCGGAGTGTTACTTTCACCCCCGGCGGTACCGCAGTCGGCCGCCGCCGGCGAATCATGACGTTGCGCAACCTCCCCTGCCCTCAGTTCCTGGACCGCCGCCGGCGTACGGGCGGTGTTCGGACGATGCGGGCCGGGCGCCGGCTGCAGGGCGCCGTGGTGCGCGGCGTGACGGTTGCCGCGGTGGCGGTGCTCGCCGGCTGCTTCCTGTTGCCCCGGGAGGAGGAGATTCTCGCGCCGCCGCTGCTGGCCACGCCGGAGATCGAGTACCGCGTCGTCACCGCCACGCCCGGCGTGATCGAAGACCGGGTGACGGTCGGCGGGGTATTCATTTATCCCAGCCAGTATTCGCTCAAGTTCCGTTTCCGCAGCGGTCCGCTGCGCGGCATCTACGTGGGTTACGGCGACGACGTGGAGCCGGGCCAACTGGTCGCCGACCTGGACACCGGCAGCCTGGAGCTGGAGGTGCGCCGCCAGGAGATCCGCCTGCGCAAGGCGGAGCTGGCCGCCGAACTGGCCGCAGCCCGCGACGCCGACCGCTTCGCACGCGAGAACGCCGACCTGGACATCGAACTGGAGCAGTTGCGCCTGCAGCAGCTCCGCGAGGAACTGCGCAAGTCGCGCCTGGTGGCGCCGGTGGCCGGCGAGGTGGTATACATCGCCCCGCTCGGCGAGGGCGAACCGGTGGAGCCGTTCCGCACCGTGGTGCAGATCGCCGATCCGACCGAGACGCTGCTCAGCTACAACGGCCCCAAGCGTTCCGAGTTTGCCCTCGGCGCCGAGGTGAGCGTGGACATCCGCGGCGACAGGTTCCGCGGCGAGGTGGTGATGACGCCCCTCAACGTGCCGCGCGATGCGCCGGACGAGATGCGCGAACTGATCCTGATTCGCGTCTACGACCTGCCGGAGGAAGTAGAGAAGGGCGACACCGCCACCGTGGTGCTGATCCGGGCGCGCCGCGAGGACGTGATCGTGCTGCCCCGCAACCTGGTGCAGACCTACCTCGGGCGCCGTTTCGTGTACGTGCTCCAGGACGGGCTGCGCGAGGAGCGCAACGTCGAGATCGGCATCCAGACGCCAACCCAGGTGGAGGTCGCGGGCGGCCTGGAGCCGGGCGAAGAGGTGGTCGTACGCTAACGCTGGTACTGCGCAAGATGGCCAGTCATCGCTGGCTGGTGCTGGCGCTGCTGGCCGGCTCCGTGCTCTCGGTCGGCCTGCTGGCCAGCATACCGATCTACACCGACGGCGTGTTGCAGCGCCTGCTGACGCGCGACCTGGAGCGCTACCAGGAGCGTACCGGGCGCTACCCCGGCACCACCGCCGCCAGCTACAATTTCTACCGGCTGGTGGAGAAGCCGGCCGCCAAGGCGCCCTTCCACGACGCGCTCGAGGGAGAGATTCTCACCCGGCTGGTTCCCGCCCTCGGCGTCCCGGTGGCCGCGCAGATGAAGCGCATGACTCTGGATTACCTGTACGACGTGCGCCCGCAGCCGGAGGAGAGCCGCGTCGAGTCGGTGAAGAAGTTCAGCCGCGTGGAGGCGATGCAGCACCTGCCTGATCACGTCGACCTCCTGCACGGGCGGATGTTCAACCCGGAGCCGGTCGACGGCGTGTACGAGGCGATCGTCACCGGCGAGGCGATGCAGGACCTGCAACTGATCCTGGGCCGCACCTACCTGCTGTACGATCTGCTCACCGAACAGCCGCGCCTCACGGTGAAGGTGGTGGGCGTATTCGCCAAGAACGATCCGAGCGACCTGTACTGGTTCCGGCGGTTCACGTCGCTGTCGGAGAGCTTTCTGATCGATTACGACACCTTTCTGCGCGACTTCCTGTACCAGCCTACCCGCAACCTGACCCACGGATCCTGGTACTTCGCGCTCGACTATCACCACATCACCATCGACAACGTGCCCAACCTGCTGCGCCGCTACGACGAGTACCGGCGCGCGTCCGCGGAGCGCCGCGTCGAGCTGGACTTCGGCATCGCCGCGCTGCTCCAGGACTACAACCGCCGTGCGGCAGTGCTGAAGATCACCCTGTCGTTTCTGCACGTGCCGATCGTGCTGGTGCTGGCGTTCTTCATGTACATGGTTTCGCAGCTCATCGTCGAGGGCGACTTGGCCGAGATTGCCGTGCTGGAGAGCCGCGGCGCCGCCGGCAACCAGTTGTTTACCGTCTACCTGCTGCAGAGCCTGCTGCTCGCGGCCGCCGCGCTCGGGCTCGGGCCGCCGCTGGCGCTGGTTATCGTGCGCTTCCTGGGCGCCGCCAATGGGTTTCTGGAGTTCGTCGGCCGCACCGCCCTGCAGGCCGAGATCAACCTGCGCGCCTACGCGTTCGCCCTGGTCGGGGCGGCGATCTTTCTCGCCGCCACGCTGCTGCCGGCGAGCCGCGCCGCGCGCACCTCGATCGTGGAGCTGCGCGCGCGCGGCGCACGTACCCGGCGCTACACGTTCTGGCGCCGCTTCTATCTCGACCTGGTGCTGATCGCCATCGCCGTGTACGGCCTGATCCAGTTCCAGCAACGCCGCGAGATCCTGCTGCTGACGGCCGCCACCGGATCCGATCTGCCACTCGACCCGTTGCTGTTCCTGACCTCCGTGCTGTTCATCCTGGGGTGCGCCATGCTCGCCCTGCGCCTGTTTCCCTACCTGGTGCGCGCGCTGTTCCGAGTCGCCCGGCGGCGCTGGTCGCCGCCGCTGTACGCGGCCTTCATCCAGGTGGCGCGTGCGCGCGGCCACGAGCAGTTCCTGATGGTGTTCCTGATCCTGACGCTGGCCCTCGGCATCTACAACAGCAGCGCCGCGCGCACCGTGAACCGCAACATCGAGGAGCGCATCTACTACGCCGCGGGCGCCGACCTCACCATGCAACCCTACTTTCCGAGCGATCAGCCGCCGGAGGGCGCCGGCGGCATGCCCGGAGAGCCCGCGGCGTTCGCCGTCAGTTCGCCGGTGGTGCAGTACCGGGAGCCGCCCTATCACCCGTATACGCAGATCGCGGGCCTCGAGAGCACCACCAGGGTGCTGCGCCAGGCGCGTGCGCAGGTGTCGCTGCCCGGCAACCGGCGCACCATGTCGGCGCTGATGGCGATCACCCCGGAAGAGTTCGGACGGGTGGCGTGGTTCCGCTCCGACCTGCTGCCGGTGCACTGGCACCACTACCTGAACCGGCTGGCCGCGGACCCGAAGGCGATGCTGCTGTCCTCCTCGATTGCCGAGGAGTTCGAACTGAAGCTCGGCGACACCATACTGGTCACCTGGTCGAGCCAGGACGTGGTCGACGGGGTGGTGGTCGGCTTCGTCGATCACTGGCCCACCTTCGTGCCGGTCGACGAACGCAACGCGCCGCGCCTGGTGGTGGCCAACTTCCCCTACATACGCGCCAAGATGGCGACCGAGCCGTACGAAATCTGGGCCAAGCGGGAACCGCGCAGCAGTACCGTGGAAGTCTACCAGGAGATCGAGGAACGCGAGTTGGACATTCTCAGCATGAACGACGCTACCCAGGAGGTGGTGGCGGCCAAGAACGATCCGCTGCTGCAGGGCACCAACGGGGTGCTTACGCTCGGCTTCTCGGTGGCCATGCTGATCAGCATCGTCGGCTTCGTGATGTACTGGGTGCTGACGCTGCGCTCGCGCACCCTGCAATTCGGGGTGTTGCGCGCCATCGGCATGTCGACCCGGCGCGTGCTGGCGATGCTGGTGACGGAGCAGATCCTGATTACCGGTTCGGCGATCGTCGCCGGCATGGTGATCGGGCGGGTGGCGGCGCTGTTGTTCGTGCCGCTGCTGCAGGTGGTGTACGCCGCCGCCGACCAGGTGCCCGCGTTCCGGGTGGCCAGCGAGCGCGGCGACTTCATCCGCATCTACGTGGTGGCGGCGGCACTGCTGGTGCTCGGCGGGGCGCTGTTCCGCGGCCTGCTCGCGCGCCTGGACATCCAGCAGGCGCTCAAGTTGGGAGAAGAGTGAGTTCCGCGCCGTCGCTGCATTCGCCGTTCGTGCTCAGCGCGGCCGCCCTGAGCCGCTCGTTCCCGGTCGCCGGCACCACCGTGCATGCCCTGCGCGAGGTGAGCCTGCGCGTGCCGCGGTCGCGGCTGACCATCCTGCAGGGGCCGTCCGGGTCGGGCAAGACGACGCTGATCAACATCCTCGGCGCCCTCGACTACCCCACCGGCGGCCGGGTGGAATTCGAGCACCTGGACATCGTCGGCCTGAGCGACCACGAGCGCGATGAGCTGCGCCGGGTGCGCATGGGGTTCGTGTTTCAATCGGTGGCGCTGATCGGGGTGATGTCGGCGTTCGAGAATGTCGACTTCGCGCTGCGCGTGGCCGGCTACGACGACGCGAAGCGCGAGCGGCGTGCCCGCGACTGCCTGTCCCTGGTCGGCTTGCGCGGCCGCATGGACCACCGGCCGGGCGAGCTGTCCGGCGGCGAGCAGCAGCGGGTGGCCATTGCGCGCGCCATCGCGCACGAACCCACCCTGCTGTTCGCGGACGAGCCCACGGCGGAGCTGGACACGCACACCGGGCTGCAGGTGATGGCGCTGGTGCGGCGCCTGGTGCAGGAGCACGGCGTGACGGTGGTGATGAGCAGCCACGACCCCTATATCGTCGAGTTGGCCGATCAACTGGTGCAACTGGAGGATGGCCGCCTGGTGCAGCGCACCGGCCGTGAGGGGTCGCCGCCATGACCGGTGCGGTAATCGAGTTGCGCCGGCGAAGGAGCGTCTTGAGCGGCCGTCGAAGCGCTGCCGAGAGACCGGCATGATTAGCGCGGAAAACCTGGTTCGCATCTACAAGACCGCGGAGTTCGAGGTGATCGCCTTGCAGGGCCTGGACCTGGAGGTGGCGGACGGCGAGCTGATGGCGATCATCGGCAACAGCGGCAGCGGCAAGAGCACGCTGCTCAACGTGATCGGCGGTCTCGACCTGCCCTCCGCCGGCAGAATCACGGTGGCCGATCGCGACCTGTTGAAGCTGTCCCGGCTGGAGCTGCTGCGCTACCGGCGGGAGAAGGTGGGCTTCGTGTGGCAGAGCAGCGCGCGCAACCTGATCCCCTACCTGTCGGCGGTGCAGAACGTGGAGGTGCCGATGCTGCTTACCGGGCGCGGCGAGCGGCGCCGGCGGGCGCAGGAGCTGCTGGCCATGGTGGGCATGGCGCAGCGCGCCCACAACCGGCCGAGCCAGCTCTCCGGCGGCGAGCAGCAACGCGTGGCGATCGCCATCGCGCTGGCCAACGCGCCGCCGCTGGTGCTCGCCGACGAACCGACCGGCAGCGTCGACGGAGCCACCGCGTCGACCGTGCTGGACGTGCTGCGCAAGATCAACCAGGAACTGGGCGTGACCGTGGTGATCGTGACCCACGACCGGCGCATCGCCCAGCAGGTGGACCGGGTGGTGGCCATTCGCGACGGGCGCACCTCCAGTGAGTTCATCCGGCGCGGCACGTACGCCAGCGAGATCAGCGGAATCGCCCAGCTTGCCGCCCACATGGAGGAGGCGGACACGCACCAGGAGTTGGCGGTGGTGGACCGCGCCGGGCGGCTGCAGGTGCCGGGCGACTACCTGCGCGCACTCGGCGTGGACGGCCGCGACCGGCTGCAGGTGGAGTTGGAGGACGACCGCATCGTGCTGCGCCGGCCCACGGAGGAGACCGATGAGTGACCGGTCCGGCCACGCACCCGCGCCGGTGATCGGGGTGATCATGGGCAGTGCATCCGACTGGGACACGATGCAGCACGCCGACGAGACGCTGCGCGCGTTCTCGGTGCCGTACGAGTGCCGGGTGGTTTCGGCGCACCGCACCCCGGAGCGGATGCGCGCGTACGCGCGCCAGGCGGCGGGGCGCGGAATCGAGGTGATCGTCGCCGCGGCCGGCGGCGCGGCGCACCTGCCCGGCATGGTGGCCTCCTACACCTCGCTGCCGGTGCTCGGCGTGCCGGTGCAGAGCCAGGCTCTGCATGGCGTCGACTCGCTGCTGTCGATCGTGCAGATGCCGGCCGGCGTGCCGGTCGGTACCCTGGCCATCGGGCGCGCCGGTGCGGTCAACGCCGCCCTGCTGGCGGTCTCCATCGCGGCCCTCAGCCGCCCGCCGCTGCGCGCCGAGCTGGACGCGTACCGCGCCCGCCGGGCGGCGGCCGTGGAGGCCGCGCGGCTGCCATGAGCGGCGGCATGGTGCGGCGCGCGGGCGCGCCGGATCCGCTCTTGCCGGGGGCCACCATCGGCATCCTGGGCAGCGGCCAGCTCGGACGCATGCTCGCCGGCGCGGCGGCGTCGCTCGGCTACCGGGTGCACGTGTACTCTCCGGAGGCCGGATCTCCCGCCGGGCTGGTGGCGGCGTGCGAAGTGGTGGGCAGCTACGCCGACGTCGATGCGATCGCGGCGTTCGCCGCAGGAGTCGACGTGCTCACCTTCGAGTTCGAGAACCTGTCGGGCGCGGCGGTGGCGGCGGCTGAGCGTCGCACCATGGTGCACCCCGGTGCCGAGGTGCTCGCTACGGCGCAGAACCGCCGCACGGAGAAGCAGTTCCTCGGCGCCGCCGGGTTTCCGGTCGCGGCGTGGCGTGCGCTGCCGGCGGCGCCTGCCGGGGAGCGCGGCGCCGCCGCCGACCGGGTGGCGGCGGATATCGGTTACCCGGCCATCGTCAAGACCGCCGGCTTCGGGTACGACGGCAAGGGACAGCGCCGCGTGCACGACGCCGGCGAGCTGGCGGCCGCCCGCCGCGCCGCCGCCGGCGAGCCGCTCATCGTCGAGCAGGTGGTGCCGTTCGACCGCGAGCTGTCGGTGATCGGGGCGCGCACCGCCGGCGGCGAGTACCGCGACTTCGGGCCGTTCGAAAACGTGCACGCGCGCCACATCCTCGACCTGTCCAGCGCCCCGGCGGCGGGCGACCCGGCCGTGCTGCGCCGCGCCCGCGAACTGGTGCGCACCCTGGTGGAGCAGTTGCGCGTGGTCGGACTGCTATGCGTGGAGCTGTTCGAGGTGGCCGGCGACCTGCTGGTCAACGAGGTCGCCCCGCGGCCGCACAACTCCGGCCACCTTACCCTCGACGCATGCGCGACCAGCCAGTTCGAGCAGCACGTGCGCGCGGTGTGCGGGCTGCCGCTCGGCGACCCGGTCCAGCACACGCCGGCGGCGATGGCCAACCTGCTCGGCGACCTGTGGCCCGCCGCCGCGGCAGGGATCCCGGCGGACACCGGGGCGGGCGGCGCGGCGGACGCGGCGGCGCCTCCGTGGCACGAGGCCCTGGCCGCCCCCAATGTCAAGCTGCACCTGTACGGCAAGCGGGAAGCGCGGCGCGGGCGCAAGATGGGCCACCTCACCGCCCTCGCCGACACCGCCGAGCGGGCGGCGGCGCAGGCGCTCGCCGCCCGCTCCCTGCTCGGATAGCGTCTGCCCGGCGCGGCTGCGAGTGCGGGAGCGGCCGCAAACTGCCGATGAAATAGGTAGGAAGGTGGGCGTGACCCTGCCTCGGGAGAGTATTGCTATGCGAATTCGGACGCTGCTCGCCGCGGCCGTCCTGGTGGCCGCGCCGTCTCTGGCAGCATTCGCGCAGGCCTGGAATACCGGCGTGTACCTGGAGCTGAACGGCGGAGCGGTCCTTGTGGGGGAGGCGAACGACGTGGCGTCCGCCGTGGTGGGAGATGCCGGCGATGCCTTGCCGGAACTCGGCCGCGATTGGGAGTTCACTCTCGGCGCCGGTGGTGCCGCCGGCATCGGCTACGACTTCGGCGCCATCCGGCTCGAAGGCGGGCTCTCCTACCTCTCCACCGGCATCAAGATCAGCCGTGGCGGCACGCTGGAAGAGGACAACAACAAGGACAGCTTCACGGTGCTCGCCGCCACCGGCAATGCCTGGTACGACATCGATACGGGGTCGCCGTGGACGCTCTACCTCGGCGGCGGGTTCGGCACCGCCAACCTCGGCATCCACCTGGTCGACGTCACGGTGAAGAACGTGACCGAAAAGCCCGATTACACCTTCTCCACCTGGTCGCTGGCGTTCCAGGCGGGGGCCGGCATCGGCTACACCATCGCCGACTTCATGGTGATCGACCTCGGCTACCGGCTGCTCGGCTCCATCGATCCCAAGCTGGTCAAGTCGGGTTCCATTGATGGCAGCGATTTCGAGTGGCCGCTGGAGCCGGGGACGCTGCTGACCCACCGCCTCGGCCTCGGTCTGCGCATCATCTTCCTGTAGCTCCGCGGGTTGCTCCCGGCCGGGAATCTGATGATCTTTGGCTCGTCCGCGGCAACTCGACAGTGAGGCGGATCGACAGGGAGAGGGAACAGCATCATGATTGTCACCACCACGCCCACCATCGAGGGCAGGAACATCGCCGAGTACCAGGGCATCGTCACCGGCGAAGCCATCATCGGCGCCAACATCTTCAAGGATTTCTTCGCCGGCATCCGCGACATCGTCGGCGGACGTTCGGCCGCTTACGAGTCGGAGCTGCGTAACGCCCGCGAGATCGCGCTCGCCGAGATGGCCGAGGCGGCCGAACAGCGGGGCGGCAACGCGGTCGTCGGGGTGGACCTCGACTACGAGGTGGTCGGCCAGGGCGGCAGCATGCTCATGGTGACCGCCAGCGGCACCGCCGTTTCGGTCGCGTAGGCGAATGGACGGGATGGGCCGGAAGCGGCGCCGGCAGGCGGCGCGTCCGGGGCGCTGACAGCCGTGGCGGGACCCGGCGTCGCAGCGAGTGCAGCCGGCGTTCGCCACCGGCACATGGGAGCAACCGCATGAGCATCGATCAGCAGTACCTGGACCGCCACCGGCGGTCCGCCGAGATCTATCGGCTCGCCGGCGGCGCGTTTCCCGGCGGCGTTACCCACGACACCCGCTTTCTGCAGCCGTTTCCCCTGGTCATGACCACGGCCGCCGGCAGCCGCAAGATTGACGTGGACGACAACGAGTACATCGACTACGTGATGGGCCACGGAGCGCTGCTGCTCGGCCACAGCCACCCTGCCGTCGTGGCGGCGGTCAGCGAGCAGTTGCAGCGCGGCACCCATCTCGGCGGCAACACGGAGCTGGAACTGCGCTGGGCAGAGGCCGTGCAGCGCCTGATGCCGTCGGTGGAGCGGGTACGCTTCCACAGCTCCGGCACCGAAGCCACGATGATGGCGTTGCGCCTGGCGCGCGCCCACACCGGCCGGCCCACGGTGCTGCGCTTCAAGGAACACTTCCACGGTTGGCACGACTACGCCGCGGCGGTCCCCGGCGGCGAAGACGACCCGTTCGCCGGACCCGGCATCCCGGCGGCGGTGGGCGCCACCGTGCGGGTCATCGCACAGGGCGACGCCGACCTGGTCGATCGCACGCTGGCCGGCGACCGCTCCATCGGCGCCGTGATCCTGGAGCCGACCGGCGCCATGTCCGGTCGCGTGCCGGTGGCGGCGGAGTTCGTGCGCGACCTGCGCGCCATTACCGCGCGGCACGAGGTGCTGTTGATCCTGGACGAGGTGGTCACCGGTTTCCGGGTCTCGGCCGGCGGCGCGCAGCGGCGGCTCGGGATTCGGCCCGACCTGACCTCCATGGCCAAGATCGTCGCCGGCGGCCTGCCCGGCGGCGCCGTCGGCGGCCGCGCCGACATTCTCGACCAGATCGCGCTGCCGGGCGGACGCCGGCGCGTCGCCCATCCCGGCACCTTCAACGCCAACCCGCTCAGCGCGGCGGCCGGCTGCACCTGCCTCGACCTGCTCGCCGGCGCGCCGCTCCCGGAACGCGCCGAGCAGGCCGCGGCCCGGTTGTACGACGGCCTCAATCGCGTGTTCGCCGACAGCGGCGCGGCCGGCTTCGCCTACCGCTCGAGCTCCTTTGTGCACGTGGCGCCCAACCTGGCCGGAGACGGCAGCGAGGAGTGTGTCGCCGCCGTGCTTCCCGAACTGGGAGCCATGCGCAGCAGCCCGGCGGCGAGCCGGTTCCGGGTGGCCCTGCTCAACGAGGGGGTGGATGCGATGGCCGGGCTGACCTTCATCGTGTCCGCGGTGCACGACGACGCCGACATCGACGCCACCGTGGCCGCGTTCGGACGCGCACTGCAGTCGCTGCGCGCCGAGGGCGTGCTGCACCGCCGCACCGACGCCACCGCGGCAGCCGCCGCTCCCGCGTAGCACGGGCCGATGAGCCGGCGCCGACCGCCGATCGGCATCCAGACCTTCCGCGAGCTGCGCGAGCAGGACTGCTACTACCTGGACAAGACCGCCTACGTCGAGCGGCTGCTCGACGCGGGCACTTACTGCTTCACCACATTTGCACCGCATTTTGGTGGTTGACCGGGCGTGGTCCGGTCGCGTAGAATGGTCGTTCACGGAGGTGCCGATATGCGCATCACGATAGCGGTGGTCGCCATGGCGGCGGTCACCTTGGTAGCGATGTCGATGGTATTCGGCGATAACCTGCTTCCCTTCTCGTTGAACCTCTCAGAGGTGGTGGCAGACTCGGTGGAAGAGCCCGCTCCGTTGGTCAACTCGTCTTCCGGCTTGACCATGTCGACGGCGGCTCAGACGCAGAGTCAGATCCAGGATGAGACGTTCAGCAAGGGGTATGCCGGCGCCGGATGCGCGTCCGGGTTGGGACATTAGTCTCAGCACCCGCGTCTTCGACTCGTTCGGGGGGCTTCGCTGGCCGTAACGGCCCGCGAGGTCCTTTTTTTGGTAATACCCGCCGCAATGCTTTATCCGAATCTGCTTTATCCGAATCTGCCTCATCCGAATCCGGATCCCTTGCATCTTTTCCACCCGGAGGTAGCCGGGTGGTTTCGCGGCAGCTTCGCCGCCCCGTCGGAGGCGCAGCGCACCGCGTGGCCGGCGATCAAGGCAGGGAGCCACACCCTGATCGCCGCCCCGACCGGCTCCGGAAAGACCCTGGCCGCCTTCCTGTGCGCCATCGACGAACTGGTGCGCGAGGCCGAGACCGGCTCGCTGCCCGACGAGACGCGGGTGGTTTACGTCTCGCCGTTGAAGGCGCTCAGCAACGACATCGAGCGCAACCTGCAAGCGCCGTTGCGCGGCGTGCACGAACTCCTCGGCCCGGATGCCGCCGAGATTCGCGTCGGCCTGCGCACCGGCGACACTCCCGCGGCGGCGCGGACGGCCATGACCAGGCGACCGCCGCACATCGTGGTGACCACGCCCGAGTCGCTCTACCTGCTGCTGACCAGCGCCGGCGGCCGCGCCATGCTGGCCACCACGCGCACCGTGATCGTGGACGAGATTCACGCCGTGCTCGGCTCCAAGCGCGGCGCCCACCTGGCGCTCAGCCTGGAGCGGCTCGACGCGCTCGCCGCGGCACCGGTGACGCGCATCGGGCTGTCCGCCACCCAGCGTCCCATCGAGACCGCCGCCGCCTTCCTGACCGGCGCCAGCGCCGGTGGCGGCTGCGGCTCCGGCGCCGCGCCGGCGTGCCGCATCATCGACACCGGCCATCGGCGCGCCATGGACGTTGGCCTGGAGTTGCCCGGCTCGCCGCTGGAAGCGGTGATGGCGAACGAGGTGTGGGACGAACTCTACCAGCGCCTCACCGAGTTGATCCTGGAGCACCGCACCACGCTGGTGTTCGTCAACAACCGCCGCCTCTCCGAGCGCATGAGCCATGCCCTCGGCGCGGCGCTCGGCGAGCAGCAGGTGGCCGCCCATCACGGCAGCCTGTCGCGCGAGCGGCGCCTGGACGCCGAGCAGCGCCTGAAGAGCGGCGAGCTGCGGGTCATCGTGGCCACGGCATCGCTGGAGCTGGGCATCGACATCGGCGAGGTCGACCTGGTGTGCCAGTTCGGGTCACCGCGGTCGATCATGGCCTTCCTGCAGCGGGTCGGGCGTTCCGGGCACCACATTTCCGGCACCCCCAAAGGCCGCCTGTTCCCGCTCAGCCGCGACGAGCTGGTCGAGTCCGCCGCGCTCCTGGCCGCGGCGCAGCAGGGCGAGCTGGACCGCATCGTGGTGCCGGAGCAGCCGTTCGACGTGCTCGCGCAGCAGATCGTCGCCGAGGTGGGCGCCCGCGAGTGGGCGGCGGACGACCTGTTTGCCGTGTTCCGCCGCGCCTGGCCGTATCGCGCGCTGCGCCGCGAGCAGTTCGACGCCGTGGTGACGATGCTCGCGGAGGGCTTCTCCACCGCGCGTGGGCGCCGCGCCGCCTACCTGCACCACGACGTGATCGGCGGCCGCCTGCGCGGGCGCCGCGGCGCCCGCCTCGCCGCCCTTACCAACGGCGGCGCGATACCGGACAACTTCGACTACCACGTGCGGGCGGACCCGCAGGACCTGTTCATCGGCACCGTGCACGAGGATTTCGCCGTGGAAAGCGTGCCCGGCGACATCTTCCTGCTTGGCAACAAGTCGTGGGAGATCCTGAAGGTGGAAACCGGGGTGGTGCGGGTGGCGGACGCCGCCGGCCGGCCCCCGACGCTGCCGTTCTGGCTCGGCGAAGCCCCCGGCCGCAGCAACGAGCTGTCGCGGGCGGTGTCCGCGCTGCGCACGCGTATCCGCGGCCTGATCGAAGGGGAGGGCGCGCCGGCGGCGGTCGAGTGGCTGGTGCGCGAGGTGGGCCTCGATGGCGTCGCGGCGGATCAGTTGGTGGTCTACCTGCACGCCGGGCTGAACGCGCTCGGTGCGATGCCTACCCACGACACCGCGGTAATGGAGCGGTTCTTCGACGAGGCGGGCGACATGCACCTGGTGATCCACTCGCCGCGCGGCAGCCGGCTGAACCGCGCCTGGGGGCTGGCGCTGCGCAAGCGGTTTTGCCGCAACTTCAACTTTGAACTGCAGGCCGCCGCCAACGAGGATGCCCTGGTGCTGTCGCTCGGCCAGACGCACAGCTTTCCGCTCGCCGACGTGTGGCGCTACCTCAACCGGAAGACGGTGCGCGAGGTGCTGATCCAGGCGCTGCTCGATGCGCCGGTGTTTCAGACCCGCTGGCGCTGGAACGCGACCTGCGCATTGGCGATTCTCCGTCAGCGTGGCGGCAAGCGGGTGGCGCCCTACCTGCAGCGGATGCAGTCGGAGGACCTGCTGTCGCTGGTGTTCCCGGATCAGCTCGCCTGCCTGGAGAACATCACCGGCGAGCGGGAGATTCCCGATCACCCGCTGGTGGGCCAGGCCATCGCCGACTGCCTGCACGAGGCGATGGACATCGGGCAGTTGGAAGATCTGCAGGCGGCAATCGCCGGCGGCGCCATGGAGCTGGTAGCGCGCGACCTGCGTGAGCCGTCGCCGTTCGCCGAGGAGATCATCAACGCCCGTCCCTACGCGTTCCTGGACGACGCCCCGCTGGAGGAACGGCGCACGCAGGCAATCCGCAACCGGCGCTGGACGACTCCGGAGGAGGCGCGCGAGTTCGGCGCCCTCGATGCGTCCGCCATCGCCCGCGTGCGCGAGGAAGCACTGCCGCGCGTGACCGACGCCGACGAGCTGCACGACGCGCTCGACCTGCTCACGTTCATCGACGAGGAGGACGGCCTCCGGGCCGGCTGGGGCGAATTGCTGCACACGCTCATTGCGCATGGCCGCGCCACCCGCATCCACGTCGCCGGTGCGGCAACCGCCCGCTGGATAGCGGCCGAGCGGTTGCCGTTGTGGCAGGCGCTGTTCGACACGCTCAGTCCCGACCCCATGCCGGCCCTGCCGGCGGTGTTGACCGAACGGGTGTGGCAGCGCGAGGAAGCGCTGCGCGAGGTGGTGCGCGGGCGCATGGAGGCGGCCGGTCCGGTCAGCTCCGCTACCCTGGGGCGGCAGATCGGGTTGCCCGGCGGCGACATCGATGCGGCGCTGCTGGCGCTGGAGGCTGAAGGCGCGGTGCTGCGTGGCGAGTTTACCGGCAGCGGTGGCGAGGAGTGGTGCGAGCGGCGCCTGTTGGCACGCATTCACCGCTACACCATCGCCCGGCTCCGCCGGGAGATCGAGCCGCTCTCATTCGACGACTTCGTGCGCTTTCTGTTCGTGTGGCAGTCGGTGCCGCCGCTCGCCGCGGATGGCGGCGCCGGCGCGGCCGGCGGGCCGGAGGCACTGCTTGCGCTGGTCCACCAGCTTGCCGGCTACGAGGCGGCCGCCGCCGCCTGGGAAGAGTGGATCCTGCCGGCGCGGCTTCCGAAGTATGACCCGGCCTGGCTCGATCTGTTGTGCGCAAGCGGCGAGGTGGCGTGGGCGCGCCTGCGCCCGGCGGCGCGCGCGGGCACCCGGACCGGCCCGCTGTCGAGCAGCCCCATCGCCCTGGCCGCGCGCGAGGAGATGGCAATGTGGCGTGCCGCCGCGCACGGCCGGGGCACCGCGGAGACGCCGCGGTGGTCCGCTGACGCCGCTGCGGTGCATGCCTGCCTGACCCGCGGCGGCGCCCTGTTCCGCGACGAGATTCAGCGCGGTGCGAATCTGCTGCCGTCCCAGGTCGACGGCGCCCTGGCCGAGCTGGCAGCGGCAGGCGCGGTCACCTGCGACAGCTACGCCGGGTTGCGGGCGCTCATTCGCCCGGCGCAGCGCAGCGCGGGCGAGCGCCGGCGCGAGTCCCGGCTGCGCCGTGCGGGCGGTTCCTTTGCGGGCGCCGCTTCCCGCCCCCGCTTCGGGGCGGCCGGGCGTGGCGCTCCGGCGGCCGCGGGCAGCAGTCGCGTCGAGGTGGGCCGCGCCGCGGCGACTGCGCCGCGGCGCCTGGACCGGTCCGGACGCTGGAGCCTGATTGCTGCCGAGTCGGTTGCGACGGATCACGGCGAGCTGGACGTGGAGCAGGTGGCGATGAGGCTGCTGGATCGGTACGGCGTCGTGTTCCGGCGGTTGCTGGAGCGGGAAACACTGGCGCCTTCCTGGGGTGCGCTGGTCGCGGTCTACCGGCGGCTCGAGGCGCGCGGGCTGATCCGCGGCGGCTACTTCGTGAGCGGTGTGGGCGGGGAGCAGTTTGCCCTCGCGGAGGCGATCGCGAGCATGCGCGCGGTGCGGCGGGCGCCCGCCAAGGGGGAGTTGCGCGTGCTCAGCGCGGTCGATCCGGCTGCCGCCGCCGGCATCAAGGTGCACCCGTCGCGGGTCAGGCAGCGTATCGCCGGGGTGCGCGGCAACCGGATCCTGTACCGTGACGGCGTGCCGCTGGCGGTCCGGGAGGCGGGAGCGGTGCGCTTCCTGGACGGCGACGGGGTGGCGCTGACCGAGGAGGAGCGCTGGCGGTTGGAGCGCCTTCTGCTGGTGCGCGACGCGCGCCGGGCGCGCCGCCTGGCCACGCACCTGGCCGCTCCGGCAATCGCCGCGCCGTCGGTAAGCGCATAGCACGACGGTCTGCATGTGCCCGATAGGCCCGATAGGTGGCCCCCAAGCAAGCCGTGCGCGCCGTGCGCGGGGTGGGCGGGCGGCCCGCCGGCCGGTTGAAAAAGCGTGCGCGAAACCGTAGATTCTGTTGCGAAATGGCTCCGGTAGCGGGCACCTCCAGCGTGCCATTGCTGGTGCGGACGCGCGCGGCAGACCGTATCGGCGCCATGTTCAATGGGCTTGCCCGTCGCTACGATCTTCTGAATCGCGTGCTGTCGCTGCAGCGCGATCAGCGCTGGCGCCGGCTGGCAGCGCAGTTGGTCTTGGCCAGCCGGCCCCGTACGGTTCTCGACGTAGCAACCGGCACCGCGGATCTACCCTTGATGCTCACCGATCTCGACCCACAGGTTCGCGTTACCGGCGTTGACATCGCCACCGAGATGCTGAGCCGCGGGCGCGTCAAGGCGCGGCACCATCCGGGCAGCGCGCGCATCGCGCTGGCGACCGGCAACGCCCTGGCTCTGCCGGTCGCCAGCGCGAGCGTGGACGCCGTCACCATTGCGTTCGGCATTCGCAACGTGGCCGATTACCGGACCGCCGTGAGCGAGATGCATCGCGTGTTGCGCCCATCCGGCGCCTTGGCGATCCTGGAGTTCGCCATGCCGAGCAATCCGCTGGTGCGCCTCCCGTACCTGGTCTACTTCCGCCACCTGCTGCCGTTGGTGGGCGGCTGGATCTCCGGCAACTCGAAGGCGTACCGGTACCTGAACCGCTCGGTGGAGTCGTTTCCGAGCGGCCCGGCATTCACCCGCCTGCTGACCGAGGCCGGTTTTGAACGGGTCCGCCGACTCGCCCTGACCTTCGGGATCGCCGCGATCTACCGCGCGCGCAAGCCGGCCTGATCGATGCACCCGGCACCGCAGCAACGGGAAGGCGCGGCCGTTCGGCCCACGCGCGAAGTTGATCGCGCCCTGCAGACCCTGCGGCCGGGCGACTGGTCGATCGATGGGCCCGAGCACGGCACGGCGTGGCAGCGTGCCGAGTTGGTGGTGCCGGACACCGACCCGCTGCTGTTCCTGCACCGCCTCGCCGGCAACGCACCGGCCGCGATCCACTACTGGTCCGACCGCCGCCACGCACTGCAGAGCGCCGGATGGGGCATCGCTGCCGAGGTGAGGGGCGACGCCGGCTTCACCTTTGCCGACGTGTGCGGGACCGTGCGAGCGTCGATCGGCTGTCGCCGGCAACGGCTGTACGGCGGCTTCCGCTTCGGCGCGCCACCCGAGGGCCGCCCGGAACCGCTCTGGCAACCGTTCGGGAGCTTTCGCTTCACCTTGCCGCGGGTGGAGCTGACGAGAACCGCGGGCGGCACCGTCCTGGCGTGCAACTTTCGTCCGGGCGAGCACCGTACGCTGCACGCCGCATTGCCGCCTCTGGGAGATGCGTGCAGGGAGTCGCTGCGCACCACGCGCGCCGTCCCGTCCGCGGATGGGGCTCGTCAGATCGCCGACCATTCGTGCCGCCACGAGCCGGACCGCGCCCGCTGGCAGCGGATCGTGGCCGATATTCTGCGTCGCCTCGCGGGTAGCCTGAACCGCGGCGCACTGCAGAAGATCGTGCTGGCGCGCCGCACCTCGTACGCGTTCTCTGCGCCCATCGATGCTCTCGCGCTGTTGGCGCGGCTGCGTGGCGTCAACCCGACCGCCTTTCACTTCGCGATACAGCCGGCCCCCGGCGTGACGTTCCTGGGCGCGTCTCCCGAGCGCCTGCTGCGCCTGTCGGGACCCACGCTGGAGACGGAAGCACTGGCGGGCACGCGCCCGCGCGGCGCCACGCGCGAGGCCGACGCGCGCCTGGAAGCGGAGTTGTTGCGTTCCGACAAGGAACTGCGCGAGCATGGCTTCGTGCACACCCGCATCGCGGAGTGCCTGCGCGAACTGTGTACCGAAGTGACCACCCAGGAGGTGGCACGCGTGCGCAAGCTTGCCCACGTGCAGCACCTTCACACCTCGTTCAGAGGCTCGTTGCGTCCCGGGCTCGGGCTGGCGGACGCGCTGCACTGGTTGCACCCCACCCCTGCCGTCGGCGGGTACCCCACCTGCGGCGTGAGCGACCTGATCGCCGCCACCGAGGGATTCGACCGCGGCTGGTATGCGGGCCCGGTCGGATGGATCGGCGCCGCGGAGGCGGAATTCGCGGTCGCGATCCGGTCCGGCGTCGCGGCCGCGGAGCGGCTGCACCTGTACGCCGGAAACGGCATCGTGCGAGGCTCGACCGCCGACGCGGAGTGGGCGGAGATGGAACAGAAGATCCTCCAGATTCTGGACGTGGTGTAGCTCGTGCGGCGCCGGGTTCCACCGCGGGGTGCCGGCGGTAACGGAAGCGTCGCGGCACCATGACAGCCAGGCGCGGTACCAACTGCCGCGGTACCAACAGCCATTGGGCGCAACTCATGGTCGAGGAACTGGCCCGCTGCGGGTGCCGCTACTTCGTCATCTCGCCCGGGTCGCGCTCGACCCCGCTGGTGGTGGCCGCGGCGCGCCATCCGTCCGTGACGGCAAGCGTGTGCATCGACGAACGCGGAGCCGCCTTCCACGCGGTGGGTCATGCGCGCGCAACCGGATCGCCCGCCGCCCTGGTTTGCACCTCGGGCACCGCGCTGGCCAACTACCTGCCGGCGGCGGTGGAAGCCGCCCAGGACCAGGTGCCCCTGCTGGTGTTGAGCGCCGACCGGCCGCCGGAACTGCACGACACCGGCGCGAATCAGACCATCCTGCAGCGCGGCATGTTCGGCCAATACGCGCGCTGGTCCACCGAGCTGCCGGTCCCCACTCCACACGTCGACCCGCGTGTGGTGCTGACTACCATCGACCAGGCGGTACTTCGCTGCACGACGGATCCGGCCGGGCCGGTGCACGTCAACGTGCCGTTCGGCGAGCCGCTGGAGCCGGGTCCGATCCCGCAGCCGTTGCTGGAGGGTGCGCAGGGACGGCGCTGGTGCACCACGGAGGAACCGTTCACTGTCTACCGGTCCACGCCCGGCGAGGTGGCAGTCAGCGAACTCGCGTCCGTGGTCGCACAGAGCAGCCGCGGGCTGCTGGTCGCCGGCGCCATGGCGCACGGCGCCGGAGCGGCTGTGGAAGCGCTGGCCGGACACCTGGGCTGGCCGCTGCTCGGCGATGCGGTCAGCGGCGCTCGCGGCAATGCCGGCGCCCAGCTACTGCTGCAGAGCCCGGCCGGGCGCCGCACGTTGCGCCCTGACACCGTGCTGCATTTCGGATCGCACGTGGTTGCCAAGCATTACCTGACGCTGTTGCAGGAGACTGCGCCGCGCCTGGTCCAGATCGCGCCCGGCCCGCGCCGCCTCGATCCCAGCCACTCGGCGGCGCTGCGCATCGCCGCCGAACCAGGGCGAGTGGCGCGCGCGCTGACCGCGCAGTGTCCGCCGCGGGATCCCTCCGCCTATGCGGGAGCGGTGGGACAAGCCGGCGCGCGGGCGGCGGCCGCGGTGGCCGGCTGGGCCGACGAACAGCAGGGAATGACCGAACCGATGGTGGCGCGACTTGCGGCCGCGGCGGCCGCCGGGCCGCCGCGGGCCGGACTGTTCGCCGCCAGCAGCATGCCGATCCGCGACCTGGACACGTTCGCGACGCCGCTGCCGGCGGGGGTCGCGGTTGCCGCCAACCGCGGCGCCAGCGGAATCGACGGCGCGGTCGCCAGCGCGGCGGGATTCGCCGCGGGTCTGCGCCGGCCGGTGGTCGCGCTGCTCGGCGACTTGTCCCTGCTGCATGACCTGCCCTCCTTGAGCCAACTCGGCGCAAGCCGGCACGGGCTGGTCATCGTCGTGGTCAACAACCGCGGCGGCGGCATCTTTTCGCTGCTGCCGCTGGCGCGGGTGGACGAACCCGGCTTCCACGCGCTGTTCGAGCGCTACTTCGCGACCCGGCACGAGATCGGCTTCGAGCCGGTGGCGGCGGGATTCGCTCTGCACTACCGGCGCCCGGAAACACCGGCACACCTGGAGCGTTGCCTCGCTGCCGCCGTGCACCGCGCGGCAGGCGGCGACAGCACGCTGCTGGAAGTGGTAACCGACCGCGGCAGCAACGCGGCCGTTCACCGCGAGTTGAGCCTGCGGACGGAGCGGGCGGTGGTGGCGGGCCGCGGATAGCAGGCCGCGATCAAGCCGGCGCCGGCAGCATCGCCTCCACCTGGTGCGTCACCGCCTGCAGAACCTCGTCGCGGGCGCCGCTGCGAAGCAGCACGCACAGGCCAAGGTAGATGCTGAGCAGCGAGCGGGCGGTCTGCACCACGTCCACCGCGGTGGCGACCTCGCCACCCGTCGCGGCGCGTTCGATCGCCGACCGAAAGCTGTTCTCCATCTCCAGGAAGGCGCTCTCGACCACCAGGGTTACTTCCGGATCGCTGTACATGAGCTGCATGGCCGTATTGATCAGCAGGCAATGATCGCGCTGCCGCGTCGTACCGGCGTCGGCGATCGCCAGCTCGAATACCCTGAGCAGTGCGGCACGCGGCGACGCCGCGGTGCCCAGATCGCTCAATCCGGGTGCGCGGCACTCGCCCCCGTAGCGGCGCAACGTCTCCACGAACAGTGTATGCTTGTCGCCGAAGGTGGCGTAGATGCTGCTCCGGCTCAGCCCCAGGTGTTCGGCGATCTCGCGCATCGACGTGTTCTGGTAGCCGCGCTCCCAAAACAGCTCCATAGCCTTGTCAAGAGCGAATTCTATGGTGAAAGTCTTCTTTCTCGGCATTGTGTCCGCCTCACTTGTGACCTTGGAAACAGGGCATAGTTTACCATACGTTCCAGATCAAGGCTACAGGTAATGCACGAAAAGTTTATGAAAATCTACGAAGTGCCGCGAAGTGCCCTTGTGATGCCTGTGATGCCTGTGATGGGCGGGATTACGAGATGAGCGCCCCGGCTTGGCTCTTGATCGCCTGCAGGACGGACATGTCGGGGTTGCTGCGCGTCAGAATGCGCAGTCCTATGTAGAGGCTCAGCAAGCTGCGCGCCGTCAGCACCGCATCCACGGTGGGTGGAATCTCGCCCAATTCCTGGCCCTGCTCGATCAGCGCCCGGAACACCTGTTCGGTATCGCGGAACATTGCGGTAACGACCTCGGCGACCTCGTCGTCGTGAGCCGCCAGCTCCGCGGCGGTGTTGATGACGAAGCAACCATCGCGGGAGCCGCCCACCACCAGGGCCGCGATGGCGTGCTCGAACACGTTCAGGATCGACTCCGACGGCGAGGTCGACTTCGCCAGCACGTCCTGGAACACGGAGGCATATAGCTTGATGTAGCGGTCGAGGGATCGCATGAACAATCCACGCTTGCTGCCGAACGTGTCGTAAATGCTGCCGCGCCCGATGCCCATGCAGTCCACCAGATCCTGCATTGACGTCGGATGATAGCCGCGGCCCCAGAATTCACGCATCGCCTTGGTCAGCGCCGCATCGACCTCAAATTGTTTCTTTCTGGGCATGATTCGAATAGTGCCTTGTAGGTTGCCTATAACTTATCGCATAGGCTTACGTCCTGTCCAAGGTGTCACTACACGAATCCCGGATCACACTCACGCTGCCTGTTGGGCAAACGCTCACCGGTCGCGATCCAGGCATCACGCAATGGCAGCCTGCCGCCGTTGTCGGTTATCCCTGGCGGAACAGACCGGGAACCAACGGATGCGCCAGCGCCGGGTGGGTCGGCGTGATCCGTACCGTGGCGCCGACCCGCCCGGTGGTGTGGCACACCGCCTGCGCACGGTAGGTGGCTGTCTCGCCATCCTGTGCCACCAACTCCATCGCCGCGCACTCGCCACCGGTGATGGCATCGGCGCCAGCATTGCGGGCACGCAGTGTACCATGGTACAGCGACACCTGCACCTCGGCGGCGGAGAGGCCTCCCAGGCGTACGTCCGCCGTCACCTCCAGCCGGTCGCCGACCCGCAACGTCTGCGGACTGTTGCTGGCCAGCCGCTCGACGGCAATGGCGGGCCAATGCTGCTCCAACCTGCCCAGGTATCTCGCCAGGTCGATGGCGTCGCGCCATCCCCCGTCGGCCATGCGCCGCGCCTGTGCCAGGGCGGGCGCATAGAACATGCGGTGATACTCGGCCACCATGCGCTGCGCACTGAAGCGCTGTCCCACCTGCTTCATGGAGCGGCGCATCTTGCCGATCCATGCCCTCGGCAGGCCGTCGATGCCGCGATCGTAGAACATCGGAATCACATTCTGCTCCAACTCGCTGAACACGGCGTCGGCCTCGATCTCGTCCTGCACCTCTTCGTCGGCGTAGCTCTCGCCCGCGCCCACCGCCCATCCGATGTCGGGACTGAACGCTTCGTCCCACCAGCCGTCCAGCGTGGACAGCACCAGCGACCCGTTCACGGCCGCCTTCATGCCGCTGGTGCCGCTGGCTTCATGCGGGCGGCGCGGCGTGTTGAGCCACAGGTCGCAACCGGACACCAGGTAGCGCGCCACGCTGATGTCGTAGTCGTCGAGAAACACCAGCCGGCTGCGCAGATCGTGGTCGGCGACGAACTGGACGATATGGCGGATCATCTCTTTGCCCTGATGATCGTTGGGGTGCGCCTTGCCGGCCAGTATGACCTGCACCGGGCGTTCCTGGTCGGTGAGCAGGCGCACCAGGCGCTCGGGCCGGCGGAACAGCAGGCCGGCCCGCTTGTAGCCGGCAAAGCGGCGCGCAAATCCGATGGTGAGTGCGTCCGGGCGCAACGCCACCTCGGCCGCCTGCAGATCGCGTTCGGATGCGTGCTCGCGGCGCAACTGGGCCACGACTCGCTGCCGTGCGAACCAGATCATGCGCTCGCGGCGGCGCTCGTGGGTGTGCCACAGCTCCTCGTCGGCGACATTGTCCACCTGCTCCCAGACGGACACTTCCGGCCCGTACTTCTCGTCGGGGGATCCCAGGTAGCGTTCCAGCAGATCCTGGATGTCGTGTGAAATCCAACTGCGCGGGTGCACGCCGTTGGTGATGTGCCGGATCGGCACCTCCTCCACCGGCACGTCCGGCCACAGGCCGCTCCACATGCTGCGCGACACACTCCCGTGCAGCCGGCTGACGCCGTTGCAGTAGGCGGACAGGCGCAGGGCCAGGGGGGTCAGGCCGAATTCGTCGTGGCCTGCGCGCCCGAGCGCCAGGAACTCCTCCTCGTTCAGCCCCAGCTCTCCGCGCAGCGGCGCCGCCTGGTCGAGCACCAGGTGGTTGTCGAAGCTCTCGTTGCCGGCCGGTACCGGCGTGTGGGTGGTGAATACGTTGGTGCTCCACACCGCCTGCCGCGCCTCCGCGAAGCTCAGACCGTGTGCGCGCATCAGCGCTCGTATGCGTTCCAGACCAAGAAACGCCGAGTGCCCCTCGTTCATGTGGGTTACCGCGACCGGCACACCGAGCGCGTCCAGGGCGCGCACGCCGCCGACGCCGAGCAGCAGTTCCTGGCGCAGGCGCTCGCGCCGGTCCGCGACGTACAACTGCGCCGTGATGCGGCGCGCCGACGGATCATTGATCTCGATGTCGGAGTCCAGCAGGTAGAGGCTCACCCGTCCCACCTGGACGCGCCACACCTGTGCGAAGGCGCGTTCGTGGCCCAACTCCACCGCCACCTGCACGGGGGTGCCGTCGGTGGAGGTGCACGGGGTCAACGGGAGATTGTGGAAGTCGTTCGGCGGATACGACTCCTTCTGCTGTCCCTCCATGGTGACGTGTTGGCGAAAATAGCCGGTGCGATACAACAGTCCCACTCCCACCACCGGCAGCCCGAGATCCGAGCAGCTCTTCAGGTGATCGCCGGACAGCACGCCGAGCCCGCCTGAGTAGATCGGCAGGGTGACGTCGAGGCCGAACTCCATCGAGAAGTAGGCGACCACGGCATCGCGGGCGCCACGGTACCACGGCGCCGCGTCGCGGTAGGCGCGATAGCTGGCGTACACGCGGTCCATGTGGGCCAGGAACGACTCATCCCGCTCGAGTTCGTCGAGCTGCTCCTGGGGCGCCTCGGTGAGTAGCCGCACCGGCGTCTGGTTGGTTCCGGTCCACAGTTCGTTGCCGAACCGCATGAACAGCCGGATGGCGTCGAAATGCCAACTGATCCAGAAGTCCTCGGCCAGCGTGGCCAGCGGCGAAAGCCGGGGTGGAAGGTTGGGTTTGACGGTAAAAGTCAGTCGCTGTGACATGGGCGTTGGTGCGATCCGGGCATGAAGCCGGAGCGATGCGTATTAGTGCCAGGAAGCCTGCTGCTTTGTCCATGGCGTTGGCCTTCGGCCAACAACCGCAGTTTGGCTGCGCCAAACTGCATGGCGTTGGGGTTGGCGTGACGGCCATGGCGTTGGCCTGGCGGCCAACAACCGCAGTTTGGCTGCGCCAAACTGCATGGCGTTGGGGTTGGCGTTGGGGGTTGGCGTGCAATTCCTGTTCCGGCTGCACCTGGCATCGGCGGGGGTCAGGGTTGTAGAGCGGAAGAAGGAACGGTCTCCTTGAGGGCGTGCAGCTCTTGCTGGTAGCGCTGCGCGGCGCGATCCCACCAGACGATGCTGCGCCTCGCGTTGTTGCGCGCGCGCCGAATCTGGCTGGCCGTCGCGTGGCGGAAGAACCAGGTGCAGCGCGCCATCGCATCGAGAAACGCGCCGGCGTGGTAGTCGCCGAACAGCACGCCGCAGCCGCGCACCGAGGCGCCGCTCACGTGCAGCGGCGTTACCGTATCGCGCAGGCCGCCGGTGGCATGTGCCACCACGATGCACCCGCAACTCATCGCTTCGAGTTGCGAGATGCCGCCGGGCTCGAATTCCGACGGCATCAGGAACGCGTCCGCGGCCAGGAGCGGCAGGCTGATCTCCTGGTAGCCGATGCGGGCGGCCACCGAGCCGGGGTAATACTCCATGAGCGCGCGCATGCCCGCCGCGAGCTGCTCGGCGCGGTGGTCGTTCGGGGCGATCGGGCCGCCGAGGATCGCCTGCACGCCCAGGTCACGGAAGATCCCCTGCGAGGCATCGAGCAGGATCTGGAACCCCTTCTGGTCGCTGACGCGATGGATCATCACGTACAGCACGCGGTCCGGATCAACGGTCAGGCCGTACTCGATCTGGGCGAGCAGCTTGGTGCGCATGCGGAACACTTCGTCGCGCCGCGCCTGACTGCGAAAGCGTACCGGCTCGCCTTCCCGGCCCAGCAGTTCCGGAAACCGCCGCCCCAGCTTGTCGCGCAGCGCGCGGTCGGCGTCGATGCGTTCCTTGAGGCTCGCAGCGTGGCGCCGCTCCAGCCCGGATCGGGCCAGGCGCTGCCCTACCCCGCGCCGAAAGTCCTTGCCGATACCGTTGTTGATTCCGACTACGTCGTGCAGGAGCCCCTCCAGGCCGTCGCAGTCACGCTCGATCTGTCGTGCGTAGGTGGGGCTCACCGTGAACACCCGGTCCGCGAACCGTATGCCGGCGGCCATGAGATTGAACTGTGCCGGGTTGCGTGGATCGGTAAATCGCGGAGCGAGCTCGAACGGAAGGTTGAACAGACCGAACAGGTCGGCGCCCTCCTCGTAGCGGTCGTAGCAGTCGAAGTATTGCCAGCCGCCGTTGTGGATGATGTGCACGAAACCGGTGTCGGCGAATGCGGCGCTGCCGGCGTAGTAGGGATCGCCGCGCACGATGCCGCTCACCAGGCTGGCCGCGGCATCGTTGGTGGCTACCACCTGCGGATGCAGCCGGAAGCGCATCATTACCTCGGCGGCTGCCCGTCCCAGGGCCAGCCGGCGGCGGATGCGCTCATTGGAGCGGTAGCCCCAGTACAGGCCGTCGAACAGTTCGTGATGGTCGAGCAGGAAGTAGGTCACCCCCTCCACCTCGCCCCGGTGGACGCCCACCTCGAAGTCCTCGTTGCCGAGCCGGAAGTGCACGTTGACCCCGGTGTAGGACACGCCGAAGCGGGCCACCGCGTCCCGCATCTTGCCCACCGCGCGCCGCTCGCCGGTGCGGTACAGCGGCGTGATCACGTACATCGACTCGCCGAGGCGGGCCAGTTCGCGCGGCAGTTCGAAGGTGACGTTGGCCAGGCCGCCGCTCTTGGAGAACGGCTCCGCCTCCGCCGAGACGAATACCAGCGGCCGGCTGCGCAGCAGCGCGAGGGCGCGTACCAGTACCTTGCCGGCCCGCGGCGGCGCACCGGCGTGCAGGTAGCTGAGCCCGGCATCGGGGCCGGCGCCCGAGCGCGCTTGCCGGTCGCGGTGGGCGTGGTACAGGGCGCGCTTCAACCCGAGGGCGACCGCCTCGTCGGAGGACGGGTCGTACAGTGGCAGCAGCGTCTGGTCGAGAAATCGCGCCAGCCGCTCGCGATCCGCCGCGGCTTCCGCCAGCGCCCGGTACGCGTAGGAGGCGGTGACCTGCTCGCGCGAGCGCGCCACCAGCAGCCGATCGAAGGAGTCGCGCAGCAGGTCCTTCGCGGAGCCGCCCTCCGTTCGGGATCCGGCGTCCGCGTCCGCGGCATCCAGGTCGATGCGCAACAGCTTTACCCGCTGCCGGTAGCTCACCGAGGTGGTGAGCGGGGTCACGCGCAATTCACGCCCGGTATAGTGCGCGTACCCGCGGGTGACCGGCGAGTAGGTAGGGTCGACCACCACGTAGCGCGCCGCATCGTCGATCATCTCCGCCGCGCTCAGATCGACGCTCACCATCGCGCTGTCGGCCGAGAAGCTGCACACCGCCAGCCACAGGCCGCGCGGCGCCGGCTTGATAACCGCCACTACCTGCTCGTGGTCGGTCGGCACCAGCGTGCCGCGCCCCGGGTTGCGGCGGTGGAACGCGTACGCCTCGCTGAACACCCGCTCCACGCTGCGATCCGCCGCGCTGTCGAAGCGGTTCCAGTCCACGTACACGTTGTCGGCGAACACCTTCCATGCCTCGCCCTCGGCGTTGCCCTCGTAGTCCAGCAGCAGGTTGGTCAGAAACGAGGTCAGCGTCAGCACCGGGCGCAGGTTGTCGCGCCCGAACGTGTTCACCGGACGCCGTTCGTCGTGATTGCCGAACATGCCCATCAGCTCGGTGCCGGGCGGCAGCGCGTGCCGGTAGTGATCGTCGTACAGGTGGTAGATCTCGCTCACCGGGGAGGTGCCCTGCGCAACCCGCTCACAGATCTTGAACAGCGCGGAGTTGTAGGGTACCACCCCGACCCGGCTCAGGTACTGCTCGCGGCCCCAGTAGGACTCGGCGAGGAACAGGCTGAAGTCCTTGCCGCATCCGCGTGTCGCCTGCTCGAGCTCGCGCATCAGCAGGTAGTGCAGCGGACTGGCGACCAGGTCGCGGCACGCCGAATCGAAAAATCCGGTGGTGATGAGGTGGTCGTCCTCCCGCTCGTTGACCACGATGGTGCCCTCCACCTGATCCTCGTCGGAACGCGGGCCGGAGGGCAGGGTGGAGGCGTTGTTGCGTTTCATCACCACCGGCAGCGCGTGGGCGATGTCGCAGCGCACGCCGTCGACGTCGAACCGCTCCACCAGGGTTCGCACCGCGCCGGCGAGCCACTCCCACACCGCAAGGCGGCGGTAGTTGAGCAGCACTCCGTCGTTCCAGCTCCCGTAACGTCCGTCGGTCGATGCGCGCGGCACCAGGTTGCCGGCATCGTCGAAGCAGCGCACGGAGAACGACTCCGGGACGTCGTGCACGCGGCGGTTGAGGTGCGGGATCACGTCCACCACCACCTTCATGCCGAGTTCATGCGCTGCCTCGACCAACTCGCGCAGGCCGTCGTTGCCGCCCAGGCGAGGTTCCATCTCGACCAGGCTCTCCGGGGCGAACGGTGAGGCGGAGGTGGCGTGCGGCGACCAGTCCTCGCGGTTGCTGCCGCGCTTCTGCACGCCGAGCAGGTAGACGATGCTGAATCCGTGGCGGCGCCGGATGTGCGGGAGATGGGCGGCGACGTCGGCGAAGGTGCCGAGCCGGATCACCTCGCCATGCTCGTTGTAGACCAGTCCGGGATGCTCGCCGTCTCCCCACCAGGTGCGCGTGTGGCCGTGGATGTCGGGGAAGATCTGCAACGCCAGCTCGCCACGCAGGTCGGGAATGACGTTGATGCGCCCGCTGCAGGCGGCGTCCTTGAGCCACTCCCGGCGTCCGCTGGCGTGCACCCGCACCACGCAGTAGTCGTAGTGGCCCAGTTCGCCGAACGAGTACCGCGCGGTCAGCGGCTGCCCCGGCCCGCGGGGCCGCAGCTCCACCTCGTCGTAACGGATGTCGGCCTCGCCGGGGTAGCGGTGGTGGGGCGCGCCGCGGTAGACCCGCACCAGGTAGCGCCCGCGCCGCGGCGGCAGGTCGAGCGAGAACCGGTGCGTGGCGCCGCGGGTGACGTTGGCGAAGGTACGCGCCAGCGGGGCGTCGAACTCCTTGGGGGCGAGCATGCGCTCCAGGAGCAGGTTGGCGTGGTTGCGCACCTCGTGCAGGTCGTGGCCGGCGGCGGCGACCAGCAGGCGCACCACCTCGCGGCGGGTGCCGGCGTCGCCATGCCGCTTGGCGCGCTGCGCGAGCCGTTCCAGGCTGCGCATCGCCGCGGTGCAGATCGCAGCGTCGAAGTCGAGCGGCGACTCGGCGCGGCGCGCGTTCAACTGGCGCAGGAACGCCTGCCGGCGGGCGGCGGTGACCCGCACCGGGCGGCGCGGCACCGGCAGCTCCTGCTCGGGCGCTACAAAGCCAAGCGCCGGCTCGCGTAGCGCGCGGTACAACCTCTCCAGGGTGGCGCGATGGCGGTCGTCGACCGTCTCGACGTGCGAGTAGCCGGTCTCGATGGCGCGCTCTTCAAGGCGCAGGATCAGCCCCAGCGCCTCCCGCGCGGCGCCGGAGGCGTCCTGCTCCGCCGCCGCCAGGTCGAACAGCCGCAATCCGAGATAAATGGTCGGCACCCGCGCCCCGACCGGCCCCTGCCCGACCCGCGCCAGCACCGCGGTCGCCCCCAGTTCGAAGACGAAGGCCGCGCCCGGCAACTCGCGGATCAGCACCACGCGCCGCGGCGCCCCGGCGGGGCTGCCGACATCCGCGTGCGCCGTGAGCAGCTCGTGGGTAAGGCGCACGGCACCGGCGAGCCGCTGCATGAGACGCGCGTCGCGCTGCAACCGTTCGCGCGCCGCCGGACTGTCCGGCGCGGCGGAAGCCACCGCGTCGGCGCGAACCGCGGCCGCCAGCCGTTGCCGCTCGCCGGCATCGGCGCCCTGCCACGCGGCCCGCGGTGCAAACGCGAACGCGCGCTGTTCCCGAAACGCGGCGTGCAGCGCCACCTTGACCGCCGCATCGTCCACCTCCGCGCCGAACGGCACCGTCAGGCAAGGCCCGCCTCGGGTACCGAGGCTCTCGGCGGCCCGGCGATCAGGTGTATCCGGATTCATGGGTTTCCTGTTGGCATGAGAAGGATCAGAAGGATCAAAGGATCAGAAGATCAGGATGGAGTATCTTCGTGGGATTCGACCTCAAGGTCGTGATCTTCATGGTACGTCGGCTGGTATTCCTCGGTCTCCATATCGGGATCGGCGTCGCACAACCTCTGCAAGTCCCATGTCGTAATGGCGCCACGCACCTTGTAGCGCATTCGCTTCTGGTAGCCGGCACCGCCGCCGGCAGCGCTGACCGAGGGAGCAGCCCAGTCGTATGCGCGGCTGTAGATGCGCCTGATGTGGTCTACCGCGGCATCGACGCCGTCGTCGGTCACTTCGCTCAGGCGGGTACGACGGGAAGACAGCCACTGCATGCCAAGCTCTGCCTGCCGCGCCATTCGTGCCTCGCCGCGCTCCCGCAACCTTGCCGGAACCTTGACGCGGTCGCCCTTCTCTTCAAGGATCGCCTCGACGAAGTCCTCCGTGATTGCCGCCACAACCACCGGCCCAGGATAGCGGGCATCATCCGCTACGCCCATCCATCGGGCGAGTTCCGCATACGATCGCGCCCGCTGCAACAGGCTGTAGCTGCCGATCAGCTCCAACTCGTCGATGAGTACCACCCAGCCCCGATAGCCGGACGTCTTGATCATTTCCAGGACGAAGCGCAGTCGCTGCGGAGGCAGGTCGCGGAGTTTCGGGGCACGGAACTGGTAGGTCCCCTGCTGCCCGATTTGGCGCAGCCCCCGCTTTACGTCGCCTACCGCGATCTTGTCTCCCGACCAGAACCATCTGATGGCGTTCAACATCTCCTGATCCGGCAGGCGTTCGTGCACCATGAGGGTCGCCGGGAAAATACGGTGCAAGTCGCTGGAAGCGCCGTCAGCCCAACGGAAGAACGTCGCGTAGCGGGGATCCCTCGGACCGGCCAGCCGGTTGCCGATTTCATCCACCATGGCACCGACTCTGCCGTCGGGAAGCACGCCGGTGTCGGCGGCCGCCCGAAACATCTTTCCCAGGTCGTAGAACGGGGTCTCCTTGCTCACCGCGATGCGGCTGCACACGAAACCTCGTTCCAGTGCGATGTTCTCGAAGTGCTCCAGCAGGTGCGACTTGCCGGCGCCGAAATCGCCCGATATCAGCAGGCCGCCGGCGTCCTCGCCACCGTTGCCAGTGAGGCGTTCCTGAAACTGCCGCTCGGCCTGCGGCTGCGTACTGCCGAGAATCCGCACTGCCACGCGGTTCGGCACGCCGTTGCGAAGCGCTTCTATCGCGCGGCGGCAGTCGAGCTGGTCGGGAAGTTGCTGCACGCTCTGCTCCATCACCGGATCAGCCCATCAGGCGGCACAGGGCGGCCGCCGGATTCTCGATTCTCTTGTCGCGAACGTCATCGATGATCCTGGTCTGCAACGCAGGATAAATCCCGACGCCGCGAGACTGTCGGTCAGCCTCCTGGTCCAGAAACGCGGCTTCGGAGCAGGACACGATCATGGTTGCAACGAGCAAGTCAACGCTATCGATGAACTCCCGCATTATCTCGTAGAAGTCCATTGTCATGGCTCTGGTGTAGTACCGGGAGCCGTCGGATGGCCTTGTCCGCCCGGTAACCCGAGTGCTGTCGAGAATCACGACGGTCCCCGGGTAGCCTGCTTTGGAGAACCAATAGAACGCCGAGCGTAGCAGATGCCGAGCCGTCGTACGGTTGATCGGATTGTAAATCGAGAATGGCTTCACGTTCGAGATGCGCGTGTTGACGCCGGTCAGCCAGTCGATGATTGGTTGTCCGGGATGAGGCTGTTCGGCGGAGCGCTCCATCAAGCACAGGTGAGACATCGCAACGCGGAAATCCTTGGCCATGTTGGCGTCATAGAACACGTCTCGTTGCAGACGTGGATTCAACGCCGTGAGGAGGAACTCCTTGCCGATCTTGTTGAGTTCAGCCACGGCCTGCAGTGCGTGCTCGTCGGCCGGCGTAACGTCACCAGTCTGGTAGCCCTCGCGTGCCAACAGGTTGATAAGGTAGCGGCGCGCCGCCAGCCGCCAGTCTACTTGTGCTGCAAGGGCAAAGAACAGATCCTGCGGCATGTGAAATCGATGTGCCGCGGCATCCGCGCTCAACACGAGATAGCCGCGATCCTTGGCGAGCTTGGTCAAGCCGTGGCGTGCCGCGGACCGCTGCATCCCGTCACCGACAACGAACTTAACTGCCGCCCCGCCGCTCGCGACGAAGGTAGCGAGGTAGTCACGCTCGATCTGCTCCAGCCAGTCGGTGACGTGCATTGACCTACTCCGAGAACTGTACGCCGAAGTAACGGATCACGTTGCCGTTACGGTCCACAAAGGAAAGGATCCCGGTACTACGTCGCACGGAGCCGGTAAAGCTCACTCGCGCCCCGGACCTGGTGTCCGCTACCGATGAGGAATCGAGCAGGTAGATGTCGCGCGCGAAATCGGTCTTCGTGTACTGCGTGCTGGTCCCCGGCAGCGACGTGAAAACGGCGTACACCTCGGACAGCGGCACCACTCGCGTCGCGTCAAACAACGGATCGGAGGGTTTTCCTCTTATGATCCTGAACGCCTTGTAGAGTGCTTCCAGGAAGCGCTGTTGCTGGGCGTCGCTCTTTGGGCGCATCCGGTGCTGAATCGCACGCAGGTCCGCTGCCAGCTTCGATGGCCGGATAGCCGTGCGTTTCTTGCCGTCGATTTTCAGTGCCGTGTCAGCGGGCAAGACACGGAGAATGGACGGTGAGCACACCAACGCCTCGTCGCGTACCGACACGTTGAGCCCGATCGAGCCTGCGGCGCTGCGCAACTCGTCCGCGTACCGTTCGCCCATGTAGGCGGTCGCCGCACACTCGTCGAAGGGCCACGCCACTGCCGCACGAGCCACGCTCTGATCGGTCGCGGACAGAGCGTTCGTCAGTTGATGCGCCTCTCGCCGAAGTTTGGCAACGGCGCCGTCTTGGGCGGCTCTTCTCAACCTGCGGGCAGTAGCAGCCAGTGTCCGCGCGGCGGCTTCCGCTTCCTCGGCGGCAGCTTCCACGGCGGCGAACCCATCCTCGAAAGTCGACATCTCACTCCGTGCCGAGGGTGAGCAGGTAGTCGCGGAGGACTTCGAGCTGATGGTCGGTGTCGTCGTTCAGGATGCCCGGCGCGCCGAGCGGGTAGAACGCCGGCATCCGGGTGCCCGGCATCAGCGACTGCGGGTCGGCCAGCCAGTCGATGATCCACTCCGGGCGCAGCCGCTCGGCGGCGAGCGCGAAGTTGGGAGCCCAGCGGTCCGGCGTCCCCGGCGGGAACTGGTCGCCCTGGATGTGACAGGTGGTGCAGTTGAAGTACTGCGGCGAGAACATGGTCAGCGCCGCGTCCAGCTCCTCCCCGGTCAGTTCCGGCTCCACCGCCGCGGCGAACGGGTAGTCCGCCTCGTCGAGCGCCGTGAAGTAGGCGATGAGCCCGTTGCGCTGCTCGGCGGTCATGCCGTAGCTCGGCATGCGGATGCGCAGCCACGGCCTGATCGGCGACGGCTCGTGGAAGAAGGCGAACAGCCAGTCGGTCCGCACCTTGCGGCCCTCGCCGAGCAGGTTGGGCGGCGAGAAGCTTGCCGCCAGCGCGCCCGCGTCGGCGGCATCGCGGCCCTCGAACCGCTGCAGCCAATCGGCCACCCGCTCCACCACGGCGCCGCCGTCGCCCTCGATGACGTGGCAGCCCTGGCAGTTCATCTGCCGTACCAGGTGCTGGCCCTGCTCGATGCGCAGGCTGCTCGGCGTGCGCGGCACGATCAGGGTGTTGTCCGGGTCGGTCTCCACGAATCCGGCGAGCGCGGTCACCATCGCCTCCACCTGCAGGTCCGTGAAGCGGAAGTTGGGCATCCGGCTCTTCAGCATCGGAGTCAGGTCGCGGTGGGTGTCGAAGATGCGCGGATCGGTGAGCTTGGCGGTCCACCAGGAGGTGCGGCTGTGCTCGATGTCGACGAAGCCGTAGTCGAACTGGTGCAGCGCCTTGCGTCCGATGTCGGTCAACTCGGTGCCGATCGGCTGGGCGCCTTCGAAGCCGGCAATGTCGTGACAGGCATAACACCCGTACTGTCCGATAAGGCGTTCGCCGGTGTACTCCAGCTTCTCGCTTCGGCTCATGCCGGAGAGCTGCTCGCGGGCGGTGATCATCGGCGCCGTGTTGGACAGGAAGTCGAGCGCGATCTGGTCGATGATTGCCTCGTCGACACCCGGTACCGGGCGGTTCACGAACGCCGCGTCGGTCGATCCCATCAGGTAGGCGGTGATGTCGGCCGCCTCCTGGTCGGTCAGGCGCAGGCTCGGCATGCGCGTGCCGGGATGGTAGCTGGACGGATCCTTGAGCCAGTTGTACACCCACTGCGCCGAGGTCTTGCTGCCCAGGCCCTGGAAGTTGGGCCCGAACTGGCGGCGCAGATCCTGGATGCTTGCGGCCGTGCGGGTGTCGCTGCCGGCGGTCTCCTCCGGCGACTGGTGACACGCCATGCAGCCGACCGAGGCGACCAGCTCCTCGCCGCGCGCCGCGTCGCCGGCCACCGGAATCGACACCATCGGGTAGGCGGTGCTGTTGGCGAACAGGTAGCTCACCATCGCCCGCACCTCCTGGTCGGAACGCGCCGCCGACTCGGGATCGCTGTTGTTGCTCTGCCCGAAGTAGGACGGCATCCAGGTCTGCGCGCGAAACGCGGCCGGATCCTTGATCCACTGGAAGGCGAACTCCGGGGTGATCTTGTCGGCCACGTTGCGCAGTGACGGGCCGCGCTGCAGCGATCGCTCGAAGCTGTCGATCTGGTGGCACGAGTAGCAGCCCGCCTGCTCGATCAGGGCCAGCCCGTAGTTGAGCTTGTCGGCGCCGCGCACCGTGGTCTGACCGCTGTGGCACTGGTAGCAGCCCGCCTCCGCGTAGCGCAGCGGATGCATCGGCTCCTCCCACAGGTGGTATTCCTTCCAGCCGAGGCGCTCTTCCCAGTCGTGTTCCTGGTCGGAGGAATCGGGCACGTGCACGGTGCCGTAGAAGTCGGTGGCGCGTCCGCGGCCGCCGTGGCAACTCGTGCAGCCGAATTCCTCGAGCGGGTGCGGCGAGTCGCTGGCCACGAACAGCGCCAGCCGCGGATGGGCGCCGTGCGGGTTCTCCACCCCTTCCAGGTCGGCGCGCTCCACCCCGAGGTGGCAGGTCACGCAGCGGTCCACGCGCGGCACCTGGGCGAAGTTGAGATTCTCCCGGATGTCGGGCAGCACCACCTGGTTCACCTTCAGGGTGGGCTGCGCCAGGTCGAGTATCGGCAGGTCGCGGATGACGTTGGCCACCTTCACGCCCATCGGCGAAAACTCGGGATCCATGCGCGTCAGCCGCCGCATCAGCAGGTCGGCCTCGCGCGAAAGCTGGTCGCGCGTGCGCGTGGCGGCGCGGACGTCATCCTGAAACGCGGTCAGTGCGGCCTCTGCCTGATCCAGGGCGACCTGCGCTTCCTCCTGGGCCACCGAAGCGCCGGCGAAGTGGGTCTCCCATCGCTCCAGGTCGCGGGCGGTGCGCTCGCTGTTCAGCCCCAGGCCCTCGACGCTGGCGGACGCCTGCTCGTCGCGGTAGCGGGCCCGTTCCAGCTCCGCCTTCACGTTCTGGAACCGCGAGTTGACAATGTCGAAACGCGCTTTCAGGCGGTCCACGTCGCGTCCGGCGGCGGCCACGTCATCCTTGCGCGCGCTCAGCGACTCCTCGGCGGCGGCCACCTGCTCGCGCGCCCGCGCCAGGTCCGCGTCGCCCTCCATCTCGGCGGCCATATCGTCGTAGGCGGCGCGCGTCACCCGCTGGTCGATGCTGCGGAACTCGCGCTGCCAGCGCTTCCACTCGCGCCCGTAGTCCTGGGCGAACCCCGCGATGATGGTGATCAGCAGCACGATGCTGCCGATCGCGAACCACTTGTTCAGGGTGCCGATCTTGTAGTGCCGCTCTTCCGGCTGCGGTGCTTGCGGTCGGACTGCCATCTATACGTTCAGGAAGTACTCCGGGATCGAGACGATGTACTTCAGGTTGAACAGCCAGCGTGTGTACATCTTGATCGGCAAAGCCAACCCCATCAGCAACAGCACGATGAAAAAACTGTAGCGAACCACGCCGAGGCGCTGGAACAGCCGTTTGAACACGGTCTGTGCCAGCAGCCCGGGCACGATCGCGAAGTACCCCAGGATCAGCAGGATCCCGAACAGCTCGCGGACCAGGATGTTCTTCGGCAACCCGGTGCGCAGCAGGAAGATATACACGTATTCCGACAGGTTTACGTTGTTCAGCACCTCACGCTTGTTGGGATCCCAGAACTCGAACGGTCCGAAGAAGTTCCAGTTCGGTCCGCGCAGAAAGGTGCCGACCAGGATCAGGAAGATCCACATCACCACGAAGCCGAACAGGAAGATGCTGATCGACTTCATGCGCGGCCGGTAGCTGTAGAAGCCCTGGCCGCCGGGGTTGATGTCCATGTAGGGGATGGCGACCAGGCCGACGATGATCAGCGTCGGCAGCACCACGCCCGCCAGCCACGGGTCGTAGTAGACCAGCATCTCCTGCAGGCCGAGGAAGTACCATGGCGCCTTCGACGGGTTGGGCGACACCGTGGGGTTGGCCGGTTCCTCCAGCGGCGCCTTCAGGAACAGCGACCAGACGATCATCAGCGCCATCGACAGGATCAGGCAGATGAACTCCACGTACACCAGGTCCGGCCACACCAGCACCTTCTCGTTGTCGAGCGCCTCGCGCGGTGGTTCGCCCTTCTCGGCGCGCAGATCGTTGTCGCGTGCCTGCTTCATCGAGTACCAGAGGAAGAACGGCACCAGGAACAAGAGCGCCGTGATCGGAATGTTGTCCGGCTTGAACACGATGAGGCGGAAGTTCGCGTCGGTAATCCCCCACAGGAAGAAGATCGCAAGCAGGGCGAAGAACACGACGCCGCCGGCGGGAGTCCACAGCATGTCGAGCTTCAGACGGCGGTTGAGCCGGTACAGCTTCTCGCCGGGCGGGAAAATGAAGAAGAACCCCACGATGAAGATTGAGAACAGGATGGCGGGGTTGGAAACCCAGTTGAAGAATTGCTTGAGCACCTTTCCTTGCGTCCTTCCGCTTGGTCTTGCCGCTTACGTGGGTCCGGAGATCCCGCCGTCCTTCCGGATGCGCCAGAAGTGGACGATCATCAGGATCATCACGATGAACGGCACCCCGATGCAGTGCAGCACGTAGAATCGCAGCAGCGTGGCCTCTCCCAGGAAACGCCCGCCGAGCAGGGCGAACTTGGCGTCCGCGCCGGCGTGCACGAAGTTCACGTCGCCGATCGACAGCAGTGAAGCGCCCGGTCCCTCGTGGCCGAGAAACGGTGCCGCGCGGGCCATGTTGGCGCCCACGGTGACCGCCCAGATGGCGAGCTGGTCCCACGGCAGCAGGTACCCGGTGTAGCTCAGGAACATGGTGAGCGTGAGCAGCAGCACGCCGATCAGCCAGTTGAACTCGCGCGGCGGCTTGTAGGAGCCGGTCATGAACACCCGGAACATGTGCAGCCACACGGTTATCACCATCAGGTGCGCGCCCCAGCGGTGGATCTCGCGCATGATGCCGAGCGGCACCTGCGAGCCGATGTCGATGATGTCGCCGTAGGCGGCTTCGACGGTAGGCCGGTAGTAGAACATGAGCAGGATGCCGGTGATGGTCAGCACCAGGAAGATGAAGAACGACAGCCCGCCCATGCACCAGGTGTATTTCACCTTGACCGCGTGCTTCGGAAGGCGCACCGGGTGGAGGTGCAGGAACACGTTGTTCAGCACGCCCATCATGCGCTGCCGGCGAGTGCGCGGTATGCCGGTGCGGAATATCGACTTGATTACCTGCGATTCGGCGAGCTGCCGCAGTACGTTCGGGCCCTTGCTGCCGTTGGCACCGCCTCCGCGGCCGCGGGCACCGCCGCCTCCCCGGGCGCCGCCTCCCCCGCGGGCGCCGTCGCCGCCGCGAGCGGCCCCTCCACGGGCGGAGGTCCCTTCACGCGCGGCGGCTCCCTGGCGTGCGGCAGCCCGCGCGCGAGCGGCCCCTTCACGCGCAGCGGCGCCGGCGCGCGCCGCTGCGCGTTCGCGGGCAGCCTCTTCGCGGTCGGCGGAACCGTTACCGGATCGGGCTTCGGTGTCAGCCATGGATCGCGCTACTCCTCGTGTTCATCATGTTGCCCTTTCGTCTCCGCTCGCTACACCGCCAGGAACGACTCGGGGTCGGTCCACTCACCCTTCTCCCACTGGTACTTGCGCGTCTTGTCGACCAGGATCTGGCCGTCGTCGGCCAACGCCACCCGGTAGCGCTCCAGCGGCCGGGGCGCCGGACCTTCGAAGTTGATGCCGGTCTTGCGGAATCCGCTGCCGTGGCACGGGCACTTGAACTTCTGCTCGCCGGACAGCCAGTTGGGGGTGCAGCCGAGGTGGGTGCAGACGGTGGACAGCACGTAGATCTCGGTGGGCGTGCGCACGATCCAGACGGCGAACTGATCCTTGAAGCGGGTCGACACGTCGCCCACGGTATACTCCTCGGGAAAGCCGGCGCGGAACGTCTGCGGCGGCTCGAACAGCACGTTCGGAAACAGGAAGCGCACCGTCCCGATCAGGGTGCCGGTGGTGAGGGCGCCGAACGCCAGCCACCCGGCGGTGATCCAGGACAGGAAGCCGCGCCGCGACACGTCGCCGCCCGCGGCCGCCGCGGCCGCTCCGCCGCCGCGGACCGCGCTCACCGCCGCCGTGGACGGTGCTCCGGCC